>CADBRY010000257.1 GCA_902797195.1 uncultured Eubacteriales bacterium | reverse complement strand
TCCGCATCACGTCTCATCTTGTATTCCACCATACCCTCTCCGGCTCCCCGTCCGACGGTGATCCTGATTGGAATGCCCATGAGATCCGCATCCTTGAATTTGACTCCCGGTCTTTCATCCCTGTCATCCAGGATGACCTCGATTCCCTTTGCGGCAAGTTCGGAGTATATGCCCTCCGCTACCTTTGACTGGATTTCATCATCGGCCTTCATCTGAGTTATTATCACATGATAGGGGGCCACCGCCATGGGCCAGATGATACCGTTGTCGTCGTGGTGCTGTTCCACCACCGCGGCCATGGTTCTGGTTATTCCTATGCCGTAGCATCCCATTACAATTGGGTGGCTCTCCATGTTTTCGTCTTTGTAATATGCTCCCATGGAGTCGCTGTACTTTGTTCCCAGCTTGAACACCTGTCCCACTTCGATTCCACGTGCGTACTTTACGGGTGCGCCGCAGACAGGACAGGGATCTCCCTCTTCCAGGACTTTTATATCCGTTACGATATCCGCCTCATAATCTCTGCCGTAGTTCACGTTCTTTATGTGATGATCCTCCTTGCAGGCTCCTGCACAAAGGTTCTTATGTGATGGCAGCTCGCTGTCCGCAACGATTATACAGTCGTGCAGGCCGATGGGGCCCGTGAATCCCGCCACGGAACCGGTTATGGGACCCATCTTCTCTTCGTCCGCAAACTCCAACGCGTGTTCCGGTACACCAAGAGCATTGACCAGCTTGGTCATGTTAAGTTCTCTGTCACCTCTCACAAATGCGGCCACATAGTCTTTTTCTTTTCCCTCTTCATCATAAACCACCAGAAGCAGCGCCTTCATGGTCTGCTTTGTATCCAGGCCCAGATAGTCCGCGACAGCTTCTATGGTTGAAGTTCCGGGAGTGTGCACCTCTTCAAGAGGCAGCATCTCCTCATTCCTTCCCTTATCGTCCACGCAGACCGCTCTCTCTTTTGTGGCAGCCATGCTGCATTTGTCGCAGTAGGCTATCTCGCTTTCTCCCACCTCGGACAGCGCGGTGAACTCGTGTGAGTTGCTTCCGCCGATGGCTCCCGAATCCGCTTCAACGGGTCTGAATTCCAGACCGCATCTGGTGAAGATCTTCTCATAGGCCTCATACATGGTGTTGTAACTCACATCCAGCCCCGCCTCATCTCTGTCAAAGGAATATGCATCCTTCATTATGAACTCACGGCTGCGCATCAGCCCGAATCTCGGTCTCGCTTCATCCCTGTACTTGGTCTGGATCTGGTAGAGATTCATGGGAAGCTGCCTGTATGAGGACACATCGTTTCTGACTATATCCGTAAATATCTCCTCGTGGGTGGGTCCAAGGCAGAAGTCCCTGTCGTTTCTGTCCTTTAATCTCCAAAGCTCCGGTCCATAGGCGTACCATCTGCCGGATTCCTCCCAAAGCTCTGCCGGCTGGATGGCCGACATCAGGATCTCCTGTCCTCCGGAAGCATCCATCTCCTCTCTCACGATCTGTTCGATCTTTCTCACTACCCGCCATCCCATGGGCATAAATCCGTATACGCCGGATACCAGCTTTCTGATCATTCCCGCTCTAAGCAGGAGTATATGGCTTGGGATCTCCGCCTCGGCAGGTACTTCCCTGAGTGTTCTGATGTGGGCTTTAGATAATTTCATTTGCTTTGTTTCTCCTTTGTTAATTGTCTTTTTTTTATCTGTAAATCGACGCTGCCGCCTGGCAGGCGATTCCTTCTTCACGTCCGATGAAACCCAGTCTTTCCGTTGTGGTTGCCTTTACGCTGACTCTCTCCGGGCTCACTTCCAGACACCCGGCGATGACCCTGCGCATCTGGGGAATATATGGCTGCAGCTTCGGACTTTGGGCCATGATGGTTATGTCCACATTTGCGACTTTGTAAAACTCACCGTCCAGTTTTTTGATCACTTCCCGCAAAAGCAACGAAGAGTCGGCGCCCTCATACCTTGGATCGTCATCGGGAAAATGCACCCCTATGTCACCCATTGCCGCCGCACCAAGAAGCGCGTCCATCAGCGCATGTATGACAACGTCCGCATCCGAGTGACCGTCAAGTCCCCTGTCCCAGGGTATTTCCACTCCCCCAAGGATGAGCTTTCTTCCCTCTGTCAGTCTGTGTACATCAAATCCTGTTCCTACCCTGTTCTCCATAGGAAGATCCTCCCTGGTGGTGATTTTGATATTGCTGTAATCCCCGTCCACTATGGCTATCCTCTCCCCTGCACGCTCAACGATGGATGCGTCGTCTGTGCCGTAGAAACTGTCGTCATAAGCCTTTTCATATGCGTTGATAAGGAGGGATTTGCGAAAGCCCTGAGGTGTCTGGACGGATACGTAATCATCCCTGTTTACGTATTCGCTTCCTCCGTCGCCGATTTTACGCACGCTGTTCTTCATGGCCACGCATGCCACAGCGGCACCGGTTCCCGCTGTTTCGCTTAGAACATTCTCAACCACTTCCTCGCTGATAAAGGGTCTTGCGGCGTCGTGGATCAGCACGAATTCCACCCCGGGTTTCAGACGGTTCATCTCCTGGAGGGCATTGAAAACCGAATCCTGCCTCTGATCTCCTCCCGTGACTATGGATTCCACCTTGGTGAATCCATAATCTTCAACAAGCTGTCTGCAGTGATCCAGATAGTCCTTTCCGGCAACTATAAAGATATAATCGACGGCATCCATATTCTCGAATGTCCTTATGGATTTGATCATTACCGGTTCTCCTCCAAGCTTGAGAAACTGCTTGGGGATATCAGAACCCATTCTGCTTCCTTTTCCTGCCGCGGCGATTATTGCCGCCACTCTTCTGCCATGAAACATTCGGTTTCCTCTTTTATTTATCTCCCGCCGGTTTGGCAAATATCATCCTTCCGGCTGTAGTCTGCAATACACTGGTAACGACCACCTTTATGGTCTGACCGATAAATCTCTTGCCGTCCTCCACGACTATCATGGTCCCATCATCCAGATAAGCCACCGCCTGGGCCCGTTCTTTGCCTTCTTTCACAAGTGAGAGTATCATCTCTTCACCGGGAAGAACCACGGGTTTAAGGGTATTGGCAAGTTCATTGATGTTAAGCACCGGTATTCCTTTGATAGCGGCGACCTTGTTAAGGTTGAAATCATTGGTGACCACCTTGCCGTTCATGATCTGAGCCAGCTTAAGAAGTTTAACGTCTACTTCGGGGATCTCCTCAAGTGCTTTTTCTTCGTTGGAATTGTATATCTCGATCCCGTATTCAGTCTGGATCTTATTGAGAATATCAAGACCCCGCCTTCCTCTGTTTCTCTTCAGGGAATCTGAGGAATCGGCTATGTGTCTCAATTCCACCAGCACAAACTCCGGGATCACGATGTTTCCTTCGATAAATCCCGTTCGCATAATATCGTAGATCCTTCCATCGATTATTACGCTGGTATCAAGTATCTTCGGGGAAGTATCAGATTTGCTCTTGCCGCTTCTGCCGCCATGTTTGATATCTATCCTATTGGAAAGCAGAGCCGATGCGATCTCCTTGCCTCGACT
>CADBRY010000256.1 GCA_902797195.1 uncultured Eubacteriales bacterium | reverse complement strand
CCTGACGGCCAAAAATCTGTCTGAAAAGGTGGGGACGATCCAGTCAAAAAGGGAAGAACGGATCATTACAGGGTGTCGTACCATAATCATCCTGGTCTTGCCAATGGCAGACGACGCCAGGGAGACAAAGAATACCATGCCCTTTCAAAGAACCATCGTTAGTATTGCGGGCCTCTTTGAAAACAAACCAGCGTTGGTGTGGACAAGAGGAGAAAGAACCCTTTTGTTGCAATACCTATGGGGCGCAGCAATCTTATGCGTTGTATCCAGTGCCTTCAGAGCGTCGATTTTGAAACCAGGAGGCCGAATATGCTGAATGTGTGGTTTGGCGCTATGCCCAATGTCATCTATGCAACGTCCACTTATTTCAATCATACGTATAGGGACAAATGGATTACAGAACCGCTGTCGGTAGAGATGATACGCGATGTGGATAAATCTGAGGTAATCAGCTGCAATCTGATTCAAAGCCCTATCCTTGGTGCTATTTCTCCGGTGTAATTGTCTCGTGGCGTTAAGACGCTGATCCTGATCAACAAGGTCAGAGATCAGGTGTTCAATGCGTCACATTGCGGAGATAACTGCGCCAAATGGCTTCTGCGGATCGCAGCAGATAAAAAAGTTGTTGTGAATCTCCGACACCTTATGAATTTCGGTGATGGGGAGTTCAAGATCATGGTAATGAATAAAAAGAAGATTGTTCACAATATGCGAGAGCTTGTATTGCTTGCAGGCGAATATGTCTGAAGTAACATGAACGGAAAACATATAGTCAAAAACTATGATAAACGTGGTAGGTACAGCTTTGATCTGGCCCAGAATATCGCGTTTGTCTTAGGACAACAGTGGCAGACATTGGCAAGACAATGCTGTCTGACATGGCACAATGAATTGATAGGAAGCTATTGCTGGTTTCTCGAATAGGCATACTGTTTTTGAACGTGTGATACTGAATGGAGAACTTATAGTGCAATAGATATCTGTTTTATGAGGAGCAATCTGGCCGTTCGTTCTCGGCGAGTTTTCACTGCCCATGTTCGACAAATCAACGAAGCACGTTGAGCTCACTTCGTTGATAGGACTGCCTTTCATAGCAGGGAGAGATATTTCAAATTACTTGGTATTCATCTATCAGTGTGCATGTAACAAAAATGTCTGCCTCTTGAAATGCGTGTCTCAGCATGATTCAAGCGACAGACATTTTGTTTATAGGATGACTTCGAAAGAAAGAAGCATAGAGTGCACGGAATAATAACCCTGCGGGGATTTTACAGGAGAGAATTCTCATTCAGGAGGAAATATACTGGTAAAAAAAGATTCCTTTCGCAAAAGTCTCGGAATGTAATCCTGTAATAACAACAAGAATTCAAGCGTGTAATTTTTATATTCAAGAAAGCGCTCCTCGTTATAAATTCCACCTGTTCTTTGGACGAGAGATCGTGCACTTTGGGCTAAAGATCCCGATTTTTGCATTAACTCGTTGTATTCAAAGGATTCCTTTACACTCTTGGAAAAAAGATTTGGGAAATACAGCGTTGTCAGATCCCATAAAATATCCGGTGAATTTGTATCAGCATGTGCTCGTGCGAGTGGAAGGACATAGGCACCTTCTAATTTGTATTGTCCATAATCTTTTAGAGCAGCAAGGTCCTCAAGAATATGAATATAGTAAAGCAATGCACTGAACGCATCACATTGGGGTGTGTAAGCCGGTTTTAACCCCAAAATGTTAACATCCGTGAATAGACCGAAATCAAAGACTTTATTGACAGTTGAAAGCAGAATTTCTTTTCTTATATTCCATTCCCCTTTTTCAGGGTGCATTATGGGTACCCAACCTATATGTGTGTACTTTCTGTGATCATAACCGGCTGTATAATTGATTGCGTTTATATTTTCCGGCAGCCCAGGCACACCGTATTCCTTGAGAGTTCGGAGGTCATTATTGCCGGTATTATTGTATTGGTCTATACACAGAAAAACAGCACATTCAAGAGCTTCAACTGCCTTTTTTTGGTTTTTTGGCTGGGAAGCATAGTAATTTTCTCTGCCAAAAACAATCCTTTCGAGCTGCTTGTCATGCTCCATTCTGTTTGAAGCAAGAACAGAAACGGGAATAAAAAGGTATAGAACGACGAAGAACAACAAAGGCAGTTGCATATATTTCAAATTACTCGATCCTTTCAAAACCGATGTCATTGTTCCAAATGACTATGTGATCATACCAATTCGGTTTCGCATCAACGGTTTTATATTTGACAAGGTATGTATCTGCACAATAACTGCTATGTGGATTAATGGTAATTGTTATTGTTTCGCCGGGCTCGTGTTTGAATTCAGATGCCTCTTTGCTGGTTAAAGTAGCAGTAAAGGAAGCAAGATCGCCTTCGGTCTTACGATTTACTTTCTTTACAACCCAATCGGTAAATTCAGCCGAGTGATTCCCAGTGACGGATAGAGTGATCTGATAATCTTCAGATATCCATTTTGCAGGGATCGTGATTTCACTGCCATTATATAATAGCTCATTTCCATCGTCCGAATTCATGCTGTTCGCATGCGGGAAACTATATTTGCTTTCCAGACTATCGACAAGAAATAGGTTACCGTCTTCCGTCCTCAGAATTTTATTGATTGTTGTCTGCTCGGCTTTGGAAATACCAAGCTGCTCAGCTAAAGCAAAAAGCAGGTCGCAGTTCATAAGCAAGGGTTCATAGACAGGGGGCAATTCAGTTTTGCGTTTCTCTTTGCGGAGCTTATTATAACTTTTGATCTGTTCCTCTGTATCTTTTTTTGTTCCGGATGGTATCGGTTCGTCTTTGACAGCGGCAAGATAGGAAGTGTTCAATTCATTCTGTTTATCAACGAGGTTATTCACATTATCTTTTAGTTCTTCATACGCTTTCCAAAGATAGTCAATATCATCTGTTGACTTATAAAGGTCAACGAACGTCTGAGCGGCGAAATAACGAAGCTCCCAGTCGCCGGTCCCAATGTTTTCAAGAATCAGGTTGGCATACTTTTCAGCAAAGGGGATATAGTCTGATTTTTTGAGGCTGTTTTGACCCGCTGCTATTACCAAAGGCAGAATCTTTGCGTATTCCATATCGTGCCGAAAAATTCTTGTGTTTAACTTCTCATAGGAATGAATGGCTTCCAGACACTTTTCATAGTCTCCATTTTTGAAATAGCTTTCCGCGAGCACAAGCCAGTAGTTCCTGAAGCCTTTATATGTTTCAACCGTTGATTCCAGAAACTGGATTCTGCGGACAACATTATCATTTTTCTTCCATGAAACAAACTCGTCCACTGCGTTTTCGTTGAGGGTCATATACCCTGGAAGATCATATTCACGTACAATATCCAGCATATAGTCATATGCATCTGAGCGGATGGCATCGAAAACTTCACGGGCTTCATCCTCTAAATCCCAACCGCTGTTTAGGAACTGGAGATCTGCCTGGGAAGAAGCTGACTGATAGCTGTTCAGCGAGTTAATTGCCATATAGACAACCGTGGTGGCGAGACCGGCAAGAGATGGTGCCCGAACTGCAGTCAGGATGGATAAAGGATCTGGAATAGCCGACCGAATAGCAGCTGCTTTATTCTGTTCATACAGGTATTCAATCCGCTCACGTTTTACATCTACCATTCGATACCGAGATAATGCCTGGCGAATGCCTCTTAAACGATCTTGTGTGTGTATATCAACAGCATTGGGGTAGGTCTCGTTCACAATTAGCGAATAGACATCTTCAATGTACAGACGGTTATTGCTTGCAGCATTGATTTCCCGAGATAGATAAGTAAGCCAGTTAAGCATGTTGATCGAGTTACGTTGAGTGTCTGATAATCTGCTTACGGGGTCTGGCGTTGGTGATGGTGTTGGTGTCGGTGCAGGCGTTGGAGTAGGAGTAGGTACAGGCGTCGGGGTTGGTGTCGGAATTGGCGTCGGGGTGGGTGTGTCTGGCGGAACGACAGTGTTTGTCGGGGTAGGCGCAGGTGTATTTGTAGCAGTGATCGTAACAGTTGGTTCGGCGGTTGGTACGGGTTCCTTTGTGCTGCACCCTGTCAGAAGGAACATTAAAGCAAATAATCCGGAGGATAAACGTAGAAAGCTTTTTCTTGTTGTCTTCATAAAGTGACCTCCAAGCGGAAAATTGAACTGAGTGAGAGATCCGAAAAGACTTCAAATTGTGACTCGTTCTCAAGCGACAATTGCCCAATCTGTGCCCCATCAAAGAACAATGCTGGGAATGACAACGTTGTTGCTTACGGAGGATGAACATTTGAGGGAAATCGAACAGAATCACATACAATCATGCAAGAACTGTTAATAAGTTTGCAGAATCAATAGAGAATATGATCTTGCAAAAGCTATGAAGAAATTCCCTGATCTACATGCCTGGTTTGGGGAGTTGGTAATCATTGTAATCTGCTGGATCAGGCTTTTTTACAGGCATGTTCGGGGTGAGAAATTCAATATTCGGCAGAATTATAACACTTTGATCCTATCAAGGAAAGAGAAGATTGGTAATTTTGTACAACCGATACAGTGTGATGTACCGGTATTGTCTTGAATTTTGTTTTGATATCGTGTAGAATTGTCACAAACATTTTGAACGCTATTTGATGTGCTTTAGAAGTGGAAAAACTATGCAAGAGCAAAGCCGGAATTCTTTTGATTCTCCGCTGATTGTTTGAAAAAACAGAGGTAGATTATTCGGTTTCGACATAGGATAATTAACAGAGGAGAACCTGATACCAGACCGTCGGTTGATTCGATTTGAGCAAATGAACAACAGTGACACCGAAAAAAGGTTGCTGCTTATAAAGGAGGAAAATCTGAAAATGAAACCCGTTGCCGAACTGTGTAAGCCACGCGACAGTGTTTTTGTCGATACTACACGGGATGATGTACTCAATCTCAGCGATCTGATTGAAGGTCGTATTGATCCGGAACGTTTCTTCGATGAGAATTTCAAAACGAGAGGAATGGATATTCTCTTCAATACGGTATTTAATCGCTTTGATGGAAAATCTGCTGCCAGCGTAGTTAAACTGACTCAGTCAATGGGCGGTGGAAAAACACATAACATGCTGGCATTGGCACTTTTGTGTGCCAGTCCTGCTCTCAGAAAGAAGATTCTAGGGGTTTCCTATGATTCGATTGGCCCGATTAAAGTGATTGCCTTTTCGGGACGTGAGAGCGACGCTGAATTTGGTATATGGGGAAGTCTGGCAGAACAACTCGGCAAAAAAGAGGCATTTGCTTCCTATTACTCTCCATTAAAAGCACCGGGAGAGTCTGCGTGGATTAACCTTCTTCAGGGGCAGAAAACCCTGATTCTGTTGGATGAGCTTCCTCCGTACCTGGAGAATGCGCGTTCGATCTCAGTCGGGCATTCTGACTTGTGTCAGGTTACGATTACGGCTCTTTCAAATTTGTTCAGCGCACTGGGAAAAGCACAGCTGGCAAACGTCTGTCTTGTTTTTTCAGATTTGAAAGCGACATACGAATCGGGAAGCGCTCTGCTTCAGTCCTCTTTTAAGGAACTTGAGAACGAGGCAGGCCGCATTGCACTGAATATCGAACCGGTCGCGTTAAACTCCGATGAGATTTACGACATCCTCAAGAAACGCCTGTTTGAATCATTTCCTTCGGCGGAAAGCTTAGATGTGATTGAGGTCGCAAAAGGTTTCAAAGAAGCTGTTGCACGGGCGGGCAAATCCGGACTTACGTCCTATTCCGCTGACAAGGTCTTTGTGGGAATCAGAGATTCGTATCCTTTCCATCCCTCTATCAAAGACCTTTACGCCCGTTTTAAGGAAAACCAGGGCTTTCAGCAGACACGTGGCTTGATTCGTCTGATGAGACAGATCATCCGTCAGTTCTATGAGAGCGGCAATGCTCAGAATTCGTATCTGGTTAATGTATTTGACGTTGATCTCAATAATCAGATGATGCTCAATATGATAAAGGAGATCAAGCCTTCTCTGGATAACGCCATTAACCATGATATTGCGCAGCACGGAAAAGCTGTCGCGGAGATGATTGATGCACAGTATGAAGAGGATTTTCACTTCCCTTACGCACAGACTGTGTCGAAAATTCTGCTGGTTTCCTCACTGAACGAAACAGCTCACGGACTGCAGGGTCTCAGTGATTCTGAAATATTAGGTTACCTTAGCGCGCCTGAACTGGATATGAATCAGTTCAAGAAAGTCTTGGAAGAGATTAAGGGACAGTGCTGGTATTTAAAGATGGATAATCGTGGCCGGTTCTATTTCCAGAACACGAAGAACATGGTTGCGGAGATGAATACCCTGGTTGACAGTTACAGCGATGAACAGGCACGGAAAGATTTACGGAAGTTCCTGGAACAGTCCTTTGCCCCGAAACTGAAAAAATGTTATGAACTGCTTTATGTCATGCCGGCAATTGATGAGATCAACCTGGACCAGCATAAAGTTGCTCTGGTGATTTATGAGCCATTTGAGGGCAGCGGAATGCACCCCGATCTGGAAGCATTTTATCGGAATGCTCCATTTAAGAACCGGGTTATGTTCCTGACTGGACAGCGCAGTGTCATGCGGAAACTGTTCGAAAACAGCAAGCGTCTCTCTGCTATACGGCAGATTATCGCCAGCATGAAAGAGGAGCATGTGCCTGAAACAGATCAGCAGTACCGCGAGGCACAGGCACAGGAAGATAAAGCGCTGACTGCTTTGCTTTCAACGATTCGCGAGACGTTTATCACGCTCTATTACCCCACGAAGGGCGGTCTGACGAGTGATGATTTTAAGCTGGAATTTGCGGGAAATAAATTCAACGGGGAAGATCAGATTGTAAAAACACTTGCGGAAGCACAGAAATTCCAGGATTTCTCCACGGATGACCGCTTCCTTGAAACGCTGCGGAAAAAGTGTGAGGCACGTATTTTCACGCAGAAGGAAATGACGTGGAATCAGATTCTGGAACGGGCAGCCACCGAAGTATCCTGGCAGTGGTATCATCCGGATCAGATGGCACAGCTGCGCAAAGACTGTCTAAATCGGGATATCTGGCGCGATATTGGCGGTTACCTGCAGAAAGGCCCCTTCGAGAAGGAACCGACGGAGGTAACGGTCGATCAGCTTTCATATGACCCGAAGACCGGTGAATTTACTCTGAAAGTACGCGGTGTTTATGGAAATACTGTTTATTATGATGTTGGCGCCGAGCCCACAGAAGCTTCTGCCGTTGCCTCCAATCCTTTTGTAACCAAAGAGACCGATCTATGGTTCCTGTGTGTGGATCAATCCCACGGAGATCCTCATCCGACGGGTGATGCAAAGCATTTTATGTGCACCGTTCCACTCCGCTATGAGCAGAGAGGAACGAGCAAAGGTGATGTGATGCAGCTTGAGACACATCCGCATTTTGAGGTGCGCTATACCACGGATGGATCCAATCCAAAGGAATCCGGAGGAAAATATGTTGGTGAGTTCGTCATCCCTAAAGGCTGCAAGTTTGTCCGGACGGCGGTGTACAACAACGGAGTGCTGGTAGAGGAAAAGGACATTCCGGTAAAAGAAAATGTTATATCTCTAGGGGAAAAGAAGATAAACGATACGATTCCTCTTGAATTCACATTAAAAACGATGAAAAAATGCTCGGATACTGCAGAAGCGTATCAGGAATTTAACCTTCTAAAATCACTTCCTGGAACGCTTGTGAAGCATTTCACGGTTGTAATTTCAGAAAAAGGGAATTCCAATAACTATATGGAAATCACGACGGCCACCGTTCCGAATGATGCAGGTAATTTGCAGGCAACCGTGGACCTGATCCGTGAGTCGGCATTTGCCGGACGGGAAGCAGTTGTAGAATTTGAATATAAAGCGATTCATTTTGCAACCGGAGCAGCTTTCAAGCGGTGGGTTGAGCTGAATAAACTGGACTTGAATGAGATTAATAAATATGGAGATATTAAACAATGAGCGTAAAGAAGCAGATATTCGGCTTTGGATACGATCCCGCAGAATCTCAGAATCATTTCTATGTGGTCATCCCACCAAAAGGCTCAGAACAGCCAATTGAGATATATGAACGTTATGCCTGGATCCCTGAGGGACTAAGCAAAGAGGAACTGATGACCAAGGCTGGTGTGAAGGATATAAACGCTCTGACTGTATATGCGAATGGACAGGTGATTCAGCGAGGTGATGTTCTGCGTCTCCAGATATCGAGGCATAAGTGGAGTCAACTCCAAAAAGATTTCACAGCGGAGTTCAATGCCCGTCTGAAAGAAAAAAAGCTGTCAGCAGGGAAATTTGTCATAGGAGGGACCCCTGTTGAACGCCTATTTGGGAAAGAAATGATGGTATTGCTCTGGGGCATTGAAGACTGCGACCCGAGTAACATTCCAACCGCAGTTCGTAACTGGAAAGGACTCATGCCCGAGGAGCGCTGGTGGCTGTATACCACCACCAACGCCTCCACCGGCGGGCTCAATGACAAAAAGGGTTGGCGCACAGCGCTTCGCTTTGCGCTGTGTGAAAATCCAATCCGTGAAAAGCCACAGATATCCATGTTTGACAATCTGGATGAGGAGGATACGCCGAAATGACCCAAGCTTTTATTGAACGTCAGTTTCCAGTATCAAAGGTTAGCAAGGAAAGCTATAAAGAGAGAAAATCCTCTCAGGGACAGACAATAACGGGTCTTGGAAAATGGTGGGGAAGAAAGCCACTGGTGCTTGTGCGAGCTGCTATCTTGGGTTGCCTTCTTCCCTCTACAGATGATCCTGAGAAGGACATGGAGATCTTTTTGAAAATTATGAGCATGGACAATGAAGGCCTGCTTCTGAGGAAAGAAAAGAAGTTCTCCAGCTCTGATTTGATGTCAATTCTGAAAGAGCATCGGAAACTTTGGACTCAATATGGCGGATGGTTTGATGACACATCAGCTAAGCCTAAGCTCATTGTCGGTGCGCCTCGTGCCGAAATGGAGGAAGCTGCTTTTAGTACCCTCAGCTATGATCAGAAAATTGCCATGTGCATGCGTCCAGAGCAGCTGGATGCCATCTCTGATAAAGCATGGGCGGACATCAACAATCATCTTGGGACGAATGCGCGTAGTTTATCTGAGTTGATCAATCAGCTATCTATAATGAAATTTGGTCACAATGTAATGGTGGGTGATTGCTTTTGCGGCGGAGGCTCCATTCCATTTGAGGCAGCCCGTATGGGCTGTGACACCTACGCCAGTGATCTGAATCCAATTGCCGGTCTTCTGACATGGGCTGACCTGCATATCTGTGGGGCCTCACCCGAAGAAATCAATAGAACCAAAGATTTTCAACAGAAAGCCTATGATTCTATTGATAAGGAAATCTGTGCACTGGGGATTGAACACAATGAAAAGGGAGACCGTGCACTGTCATATCTATATTGTGTTGAGGCGGATTGTCCTGAGTGTGGATGGCGTGTTCCTCTTCTTCCTTCTTATGTCGTAGGAATTCGAGCAGGCCGAGTAATTGCCAGACTCCATGAGGCGAATGGTAAATTCGATATTACCATTCATGACAATGTTTCTACTGCAGAACTTGCGGAAGCTCAAAAAAATGGAACAAGTAAGAATAACAGCATGATTTGTCCACACTGCGGCAAATCTACTCCTATATCTTCATTGCGGCATGATCGCGTGGATGATCAGGGAAATGTTATTTACGGTCTTCGGCGTTGGGAAAAACATGAATTTGAATCACGTCCTGATGATGTATATCACGAGCGTCTGTATGCTATCCGTTATGAAACGTCGGATGGAAAGCGTTATTACTGTGCGCCAAGTGAACGTGATCTATTAAATGAAAAAAAAGTTCATGATCTTGTGGTAAACCATTTTGCTGAGTGGCAAGAACAGGGGCTGATTCCTTCAATGGAGATCGAAAACGGTTATAATACAGATCAACTTATTCGTGAACGTGGTTGGAGTTATTGGCATCAGCTTTTTAACGCACGTGGAATTTTTATGCTTGCATTATTTGGAAAGCAAATGCAATTAGCTAGTGATGATTTTGTACTTAGAGCATCCATATTAGGATATAACAAGTGTGTTGATTACCAGTCGAAACTGTGCAGATGGCATGCTGGCTGTGACAAATCAGAACAGACATTTTACAACCAGGCTTTAAATACACTGATGAGTTATGGAGTCAAGACCCTTCCTCTATTATCAACTTTATGGTTCACGGTAGGAAAAACATATAAACTGAATCCAAATAGCAATATAACATTAGTAGACGCATGCGATTGTGATCATATAGCAGATATTTGGTTAACGGATCCTCCTTATGCAGATGCAGTCAATTATCATGAATTGTCTGAATTTTTTCTTGCATGGGACAAGGCTTTCCTTAACAAAGCGTTCCCTGATTGGTATACAGATAGTAAACGCATCTTAGCAGTCCGTGGAGATGAACAATTCAGTCAGACCATGATTGATATCTATAGTAACCTGACTCGTCACATGAGTGACGATGGGATGCAGATCGTCATGTTCACACACTCAGATCCTGCTGTATGGGCACAGTTGGCATTGATTATGTGGAAAGCAGGACTTGCTGTTACCGCAGCTTGGAATATAGCTACAGAAACAGATGCTAGTGGCCTGAAGGACGGTAACTACGTGAAAGGAACCGTTCTGTTGGTACTGCGCAAACAGCATGGGGATGAAGAGGCGTTTCTGGATGAACTGGCTGCTGACATCAAGGCGGAGGTAAAGCGTCAGATCGAATCCATGCAGAAACTGGATGACATGGAAGATCCGAATTTCTCAGATCCGGATTATGTGTTGGCGGCATATGCTGCATCCCTGAAAGTGCTGACAGGATATAAATCTATTGGTGAAATTGACCTGGATTATGAGCTGGATCAGGCAATTCATGATCCAAGCAAGTCTGAGGTCGTGAAGCTGATTGAGCGAGCCAAGAAGATTGCCTATGACTTTATCATCCCGCTGGACTTTGATAACTTCTTGTGGCGTGAACTTTGTCCTGCGGAGCGGTTCTATGTGAAGGGACTGGAAGCGGAGAAACACGGGAACTATCAGATAAGCACATACCAGGAGTATGCACGTGGCTTTGGCCTGAGTGGGTATAGCCAGCTGATGGCCTCTGAACGCGCCAATACGGCGCGGCTGAAGACGCCGCAGGAATTCGCGATGCGTACCGTCAGCGAGATACCGGAATTTGAGCAGTCCATTCTTCGCCTTGTGCTGGCTGCGATTCATGTGGCAATCAAGGAAGATGAAAAACCGGAAAAGGGATTCTGGCATATTAAAAACAATCTCTCGGATTACTGGAACAAGCGCGATATGCTTCGGCAGCTGTTGTCGTTCCTCCGGGATACAGAAAACATCGATACCATGGGGCACTGGCATGAAGCTGGTGCAATGGCTGGGCATATTTATACGTTAATTGATAACGATCATATCTGATACATTTGGCCATGTCGAACTGAGATGCATTTTCAAATTTGGCAATGCAGAGGGAGCGAATAGCCAACGAAGAGACGCACAATAGAACCTGCACGACGTATAGTTGATTTGTCAAAGTTGAATATTGGAAAAGCAGCGGCTCCGAAAAATCGGGCCGCTGCTCAAAAAGGAGCGTTTTATGCTGCAACGTTTTTCCTCCCGTAAGACCGATCTTGGAAAGCAGTATCTTGTGGATCGCCTGAAGGGGGCTGTTTCCTATGATCGTATCGCTGGGTATTTCTGTTCTTCTGTTCTGGAAATTGCCGGGGAGGCAATGCAGGAAATTCCCGGCAAAATCCGGATCATCTGCAATAGCGGTCTGGCACCGGATGATGTCAAGGTGGCCGGTTTGGCGGCAATGCGGCTAAAACAGGAATGGTGCCAGTTTAAGCCGGAGGAGCAGTTCACTACCCCGGAGGAGATGGAGCGATTGCAACGCTTCTACGGTTTTCTGGTATCCGGGAAAATGGAGATCCGTGTTCTGCCGGATGATGTGTATGGCTTGATGCATGGAAAAGCGGGGGTCATCACATATGAGGATGGCCACCGCATCGCGTTCATCGGCAGCATGAATGAGACGAAGAGTGCCCTGACGACGAATTATGAAATTGTCTGGGAAGATGACAGCCGGGAATCTGCAGACTGGGTGCAGGATGAGTTTGATTATTTCTGGGATCATAAGTGTGCGGTGCCCCTCAGTGATTTTGTGATTGAGGATATCAGGCGTATTGCCAATCGTCATCCCATAACACTGAAAAGCTGGCGTGAAAACCAGGAGGCGGATGTTGCGTCAGTTGCAGCAGAAGAGCCAGTATACAGAAATGAATATGGCCTATGGGCTCATCAGAAATACTTTGTCATGCGGGCATTTGAGGAGCACAAGACGAAAGGCGGCGCTCGGCTGGTTCTTGCGGACATGGTTGGATTGGGAAAGACGCTGCAGCTGGCCATGTCTGCAAAGCTCATGGCCCTCTATGGAGATAAGCCTGTTCTGATCATCGTTCCAAAGACGCTTTTGTACCAGTGGCAGGATGAGATTTTTACCATGCTGGATATCCCGGCAGCGGTATGGACCGGTAAATGCTGGCGCGATGAAAATGGCTTTGATTACGTGTGTGACAGTGTACGCGGCATTCTGAAGTGTCCACGCAAAATCGGTATTGTCTCACAGGGAATCATTACAGCCAAAACAGAGGCAGCCGAATTGCTGAAACAGCTTAAGTATGAATGTGTCATCCTGGATGAGGCACATCGTGCGCGAAGAAAGAACATTGGGAAGGATGCCAACGCGCATAAGGCACAGCCAAATAACCTGCTCCGATTCCTGCAGGAAATAACGTTTCAGACGCACAGCATGTTGCTGGCAACGGCTACACCGGTACAGATTCATCCCATTGAAGCGTTCGATCTTCTGGAGGCACTGGGCCGTCCGAAACAAGCCAGCAAGGTGATTGGCGACAGTTACAGCGTATGGCGAAAAACGCCGCAAACCGGTCTGGACTATATTTCACAGGCTGCGTTGCCACCTGCCAGTGATCCTGAAATGTGGGAAATTGTGCGGAATCCATTTCCGGCTCGCACGGAGAGCAACCGCAGAATTGGAACTCTGCGGGATCAGATGGATATTCCGGACGAAGTATCCGTGCTTTCTCAGGACAGATTTGATACACTGCGACGCTCTTTGCAGATGAAAATTAGAGAACTGTATCAGGATGACCAATTTGTGTTGACACTGAATCCCTATGTGCGTTGTATCGTTCGCCGTACACGAGAGTTTCTGGAAAATACGATCAACAAGGAAACCGGCGAACCATATCTGAAGAAGATTAACGTCCATCTCTTGGGAGAAAAGGACGATGAGGCGCTGGAACTGTCCGGTTATCTGCTTCAGGCATATCGAATAGCGGAGGAGTTCTGTCACTTGCTTTCCAAACGCATAAAAGGCGGGGGATTCATGTCCACCCTGATGCTCAAGCGTATTGGAAGCACGATGCTCGCGGGTGAAAACACCGCCAAGAAGATGCTTGCCTGGACCAGAGATAGTAAGCAAACCTTACAGAACGTTTATGATACCTTAACAGATGAGGATGATAGCGATGAGGGCTCGGATAAGGAGGAACTCAGCGAAGTTAAGCAGCTGACACCGGAAGAAGAGGATTGTCTTGCACGTCTGGTCGATGTTCTGAACAGCAATCGTGATACAGACCCGAAGTACCTTCGGGTTAAATCAATCCTTGAGAATGGAGTTGAAGATGAGGGGGGCTGGTTACAAAAGGGATGCATCATATTCTCTCAGTATTATGACAGTGCAAATTATATTGCAGAACTTCTGAGCCTTGAATTTGAGAATACCGACATAGGTCTTTATGCAGGAGGAGATAAGAGCGGGATTTATCGGAACGGGCTATTCAAAAAATGCGCTAAAGAAGAACTGAAGGCTATGGTGAAAGCGCGTACGATAAAAGTGCTGGTAGGAACGGATGCAGCAAGTGAAGGCTTGAATCTGCAGACGCTGCAGACGCTTATCAATGTGGACCTGCCCTGGAATCCAACCAGACTGGAGCAGCGCAAAGGAAGGATTCAGCGAATTGGCCAGATGGCAGATACGATATTGATTTACAACATGCGATATAAGGACAGTGTGGAGGACAAGGTCCATAAAAAGCTCTCGGATCGACTTCAGGCCATCTATGATATGTTTGGACAGATCCCAGAAGTCCTGGAGGATGTATGGGTTGCTATGGCGCAGGATGATGAACAGAGAGCGCTGGAGGCGATCAACAAGGTACCACAGAAGAATCCGTTTATTATCAAGTATGAAATGGAAATTCCTGACTGTGGTGATTGGGAAAAATGCACGGATGTTCTTGATAAACGGGAGAAATTTGCAGAGCTCATGAAAGGCTGGTAGTATTATGGCGCAGGGAATCCGTTTCGGAAGGCAGAATAAGATCACATATTTCTGAGGGAAAAAACAATGGAAAACGGGAAGATGAAATCTGAAAAAGGCGAACAGTAAAAACTTGAAATGGAGGCAACGTTGTGAGCAATCAAATTACCGGGAAAGAATATCCGCTGGATAAGATATTCAGTTCAGATTTTGAGTATCATATTCCTGTGTATCAACGTCCCTACGCTTGGACGGAAGATGAGACGGGCAAGCTTTTCGATGACCTTAATGACTTTTTCAGTACTCGCTCAGCAGAAAACTATTTTCTGGGCAGTATTGTCATGATCAAAGATGAAAATAAACGTTATGCCGATGTGATTGATGGGCAGCAACGGCTTACTACCCTGTCTATCCTTTTTGCTGCAATGGCAGAACGCTTTACAGAGAGACGCAAAGAATCCTGTATGAAGCGGCTACAGGAGCCTGGGGATGAACTCGCCAGAATAAAAGCACAGCCACGAATGTTTTTACGTGAATGGGATCAGCCGTTCTTCTGCCAATACATTCAGAATGTCAATTTTGATGCCCTTTTAGAAATTGATCCTGTCACGCTAGATACAGATTCAAAGCGTCATATACAGAGTAATGCAAAGCTACTGAGAGAGAAACTTGCAGAGAATTTTCCGAGAGAAGAAGATCTTCTGAAGTTTTCTTCATTTTTACTCAACCAGTGTTTTCTTGTTGGAGTATCGACGAATAACCAGGAATCAGCGTTCCGTATTTTCTCAGTCATGAACAGCAGAGGGCTGGATTTGCTTCCGACGGATATCATAAAGTCAGAAACGATCGGCAGACTCCCACGTGAATTACAGCGGGAATACACGGATAAATGGGAAGAACTTGAAAATGACACAGGACGTGAAGGATACAACGAGCTTTTTACGCATACAAAAACGATTTTTTCAAAAGAACGGCCAAAGAAAAACCTGTTGGATGAGTTCAGAGAGTATGTTACCAACCATATCGAACCGATCGAGTTGATTGATCAGTATCTGGTTCCGTATTCGGAGGCATATATCCAGTTAAAGAACTGTGAATATTCTTCTACTCAATATGCAGAGGAGATCAACCGGTGTTTATTCTGGCTGAATAAGACTAATAACTATGACTGGATGCCTCCTGCTATCAAATTTTTTTCATTATACCATAATGATTCCCGTTACATGCTGTGGTTCTTAAGCAAGCTGGAGCGTTTGGCATCCTACCTTCTGGTAACCGGACGTGATGTCAATCATCGTATGGATCGATATAAGTGGCTTCTTGTTGAAATGGAAGCGAGGTCAGCTACCGGTGCCAAAGATCCTTTGACATCAATTGAACTCACAGAATGGGAAAAGCGGGAATTTATGGATGCACTCAACGGCGAGGTATATTCAATGCCTCCCATGAGGCGTAATTATATCATCCAGCGACTTGATTCCTTTGTGAGCGATGGGGGTGCTTCTTATAACGTAAAACTGTTTACGATTGAGCATGTATTACCGCAGAGTTTACGGGATGGTGGAGAATGGATCACTCTCTGGCCAGAGCCTAATATACGAAAATATTGGCTGAATCGAATAGGCAACTTGGTTCCCCTTACCAGACAACGGAATTCTGCTGCACAAAACTATGATTTTGCCATTAAGAAGGCAAAGTATTTCAAGTCCAAAAACGGGACATCATCATATACATTAACAACACAGGTAATCAATGAGGAAAAATGGACTCCAGAGGTTGTCAGCAAACGGCAGCAATACCTTCTTTCCGTATTTGAGGAAAAATGGAATTTGAAAGTTTCAGATCAACAGGATGGAGCAGAATGGTATCTGGCTGGGCGTGGTAGCAACGCAATTGGTTTCTTGCAGGGAGGAGATGCCATCCTTATAAAAGCGGGAAGCATTATCGCTGCAACAAGTACAGAGGGAATTCAGAAGAGCTCTTATGATCTCCGGCAAGAACTGATTCGAAACGGTACTATTGTCAATAATACGTTTGTAGTAGATTGTCTGTTTGACAGCGTTTCTGCCGCAGCTGCGGTTATTCTTGGACGATCTGCTAATGGTAGAAAAGAATGGACGAAGCTGGATGGGCGAACGATTGCACAGGTCGGTCAATAATCTTGAATTCCCTAACGGCTTTGTGCCTACACTTTGATTATTTTGGATATTTTTTGAAAAATGAAAGAATCATATCACTTTTAAGCATATAAAACATCATTT
>CADBRY010000255.1 GCA_902797195.1 uncultured Eubacteriales bacterium | reverse complement strand
TATCCCTATGCCTGTGATCATGTAGTCTATCTGGCCGCTTTCAAAGTCGGCTATCCCCTCCGTCAGGATCCCGCATATTTTCTTTTTGTCAAGGTAAATGTCATTTACCCATTTTATCTCAGTCTCATGCTCCTGGCCGCAGACTTCGTCCACCGCCTCCGCCACAGCGGATGCCGCCGCAACGGTCACCAGTGTGGACTCGGAGATATCGAACTTCGGCTTTATTATTATGCTTATGTATATGCCTTCTTTTGGAGAAAAGAAGCTGCGGCCAAGTCTTCCTCTTCCCGCTGTCTGCTGTCCGGCGGATATTATGGTGCCGTTCAGATCCCCGGATTTTGATCCCGCTCCGGAGGTCTCTTCTGTGATCAGCTGTTTGGCCCGCATATTCGTGGAGTCCGTCGTATCGTAAAAAAAGATCCCGTTGCCTTTGTATCTTGAAGGCAGCTGCGATCTTATTTCATCTGCGGTGATCTCATGGCCTGCGTCCTTGAGCATGTAGCCGCGGTTTGTAACTGCGTCGATTATATATCCTTCTTCACGAAGAGATTTTATGGCCTTCCATACGGCAGCTCTGGATACACCAAAATCATCCGAGAGTTTTTCTCCGGACAGATAAGTACCTTTATGTTCCTTGAGTGCGTCCAGCACCGAATCTTTTACTGCCATAGTTCCTCCTGTTACAGAGAACATTCTACCATATCCGGCGCCGGGCGACTCAAAGTATTGTTATTACAGAGGTGTTTTTTGCTGTCGATCGACCTGGAGTTTCTAAAAAGACATGTTGCTGTAGAGGATGATGCGCAGTCTTCTCACAAGCAGAGTGGCCGCCACGATTTTAAGGGCGTCTCCGGGAAGGAAGGGAAATACGCATGCAACCAGCGATGCCCAGACTCCCGTTCCCGTGCTTACGATGAACCAGATGGTTCCAAGAAGGTAGCACACAAAGAGCCCCGCCACCATGGCTATGACACAAATCAGATACTGTTTCCCGATGCCGAAATCATCCTTCAGGAAAAAGTCGACTATAAGACCAACAACAAAGGCGGCAAGTATGTATCCGATGATATATCCCCCCGTGGGTCCCGCGAGGACCCCCAAGCCGCCCTTGAAGCCGGCAAAAATGGGAATTCCAACCGCGCCAAGAATCACGTAAACGGCAATGCTTATGGTCCCGTATTTTCTTCCCAGTATCCCTCCTGCCAGGAACACACCCAGCGTGCCCAGGTTGATGGGAACCGGCGTAAAACCGAGAGGTACGGTGATTATGGAACAGACCGCCATTATTGCGGCGAACAGTCCACAGAGAGTCAGGCTTGCAGTTCTTGAACTTCGGTAAGATTCCACCATGATTTTGTCTCCTTATGTAAAGCCAACGTATACTTTTATCACAATCTGTAATTGTAAACCTTGTTTGTAGATTGTAAACCCGGCTATTAAGATTGTCAACCCCAACTCATCACTCTTCCACATCTTCTTCAAGAAATCTTCACAAATGCAACTCACACTCTGCATATTGCACTGCTATATTATAGTCACAGCAGGGGAGATAACCCCGCTGAGGAAATGCATGCGGGAGCCGGGTTAATATCAACCACTTCTTCTCATTCCCCAATACACACAAACGGCTCCCTATTTAATTCATTTCCGAGCCTCCACAAAACGATGATAATGATGACGATGAAAAACCGGCCTTATCAGCCGGTTTTTCATTTTATCTCCACTTGTCGTTTATTACTCGTATACGGATATCTGCGTCCGTTCTTCTCTCTCCTTCTTGGCCTCTCTCAGCCGGATCATCAGCCTGCGTTTTTTATATTTGACGTCGGCATAGCTCTTTATCCTGTTGAGGTAGATGGGATTGGAAAGGCCTCCTGCCACTCCCACCACAGGGATGGTCTGGAGGAACTTCAGATACAGCATCTCATCTGACATGGCCTTGGAGGTCTTGTACACATAGTCGTTTATGCTTCCGTAATACTCATATCCTTCCTTATCAACCCTGCGCATATATTCGTCCAGTCCGTTGCTGAGATCCTCGGCCTTGGTGCCCCTCGCCAGGGACGCTTCGATAAGGCGCAGGATGAACACCTGCTCGGTCTTGGTATTGTAATCAAACTGATAGGACAGGGCCGTCTGATAAATGGTCCTTAAGATCATTGCGGTAAACATGGGAATGTCGGGAAGTCCGACTCCCGCAAGGCCAAGGCCCGTTCCCTCCACTCCGGTTATGAGCATGTCCTTGGCCCAAAGGAGCCTGGCCTCGGCTTCGGTGCCCTTTGATTCTCTGAGTTTTTTCTCGTTGAAGGTTTTTCCGATTATGGCAGTGCCCTTGTCAAAAACCATCTTAAAGGCTTCCCTGAAAGCTCCATCCAGAGTCTCCTCCAAAGACTCGGGAAGGTACTTGTTCAAAAGCCCTTCAAGGTTGATTCTTTTTCCATATTTATATTTAAGGAGCAGCTCGATCTCCCGGTTGCGCACCCGCCGCAGCTCCTTGCGTATTTCCTTTTCGTTCATATTTAAACTTTTCGTTGATAGTTCAAGGGATCTTTAGGCCTTAAAGATTCCCGCACACACCTTCCACCTTGGCGTAGGCCGAATGATTGTGTATGCTTTCCATGCTTTCCACTTCTATTATATAACTCTGGACGCCTTCCATCCTGTCGATTATCATCTTGGCGTCTCTGGCCACGTCCTCCACGAATTTAGGATTGTCGTAGGCCTTTTCTGTCACGTGTTTTTCGTCCGGTCTCTTAAGCAGGGGATATACCGGACAGGATGCCGCTTCCTCTGCGATCTGACACAGTTCTTCTATCCATATGTACTGGTCGGTCCTTACGGTTATGGACACTATTGCCCTCTGATTGTGAGCGGAGTAGTCGGATATCTCCTTGGAACAGGGGCACAGAGTGGTGACAGGCGTGCGAACGGTCATTTCAAAGTCCAGCTCATCCCCCTTAAGAGACGCATCGTATTCCACCTCAACATCAAAGTATGCTCCCCCTCCCGTTACGGGCGACTTCTTCCAGATATAATAATCAAAAGCAATCTTGCAGAAGCTGCTCTCCGCTTCAAGGGTCTCCCTTATCTCCTCAAGAAGGTGTCTTATGTTCCTGAGGTCCATCTGGTTATATCGAGTCAGCACTTCGACGAAACGGGACATGTGGGTTCCCTTCTGCTCTCCTTCAAGATCCACGAAAAGATCCACCCTTCCCGTTGTGGGAACGGATTCTCCGCTGTGGTTTTTTATGACAACGGGATATTTAAGTCCCCGGATCCCCACCTGGTGCAGGTATATATTGCGGCTGTCTTTTTCTTTCTGTACATCCTTCATGTTGCTTCTCCTCGCTACTGCCTGTTGCAGGCTCCTCGCTACTGCCCGTTGTAAACTACTCCCGACGTGCTCGTCTCCCAAACTTCTATTTCATACAGCCTGGCATTGTCGGTCCTTACAAGAGGCTCCAGTTTGTTCCATATGTAAACAGCAATGTTCTCCGCCGTTGGCTGCTCAATAAAATCATTGATGTAGTGGTGATCGAACTCCTCCAGGATCTCTTCTTTCACAAGCTTCTTCAGCTGAGTAAAATCATAGATCATATCCTCCTCGTCGGGTTGGCCTTCAAGTTTCACCACCAGCT
>CADBRY010000254.1 GCA_902797195.1 uncultured Eubacteriales bacterium | reverse complement strand
GTGGTGTGGTTATCCCCCTGATAACCTCATTAATCTCTAATCCCAATACCCCTTTTAACAAAAGAGACCGCAAGGTCTCTTTTGTTTGTGGTATACTTGTCTCATGAAACATATCACCATGGAGATGGAGGAAAAACCTTATACCAATCGCGTATTCGACAGGTATTTCAGGGACAGGCGTATAGGCGTTCTTGATATCGAAACCACCGGACTTGACAGGAAAAGATGCGCCTTCATACTGGGCGGTCTTCTGGATGTTAAAAGCGGCGTGTTTCACCAGGTCTTTGCACAAAACACGGGAGAGGAAGAGGAGGCTCTTTCCGCCTTTGCCCGGCTTGTGGAACCTTTGGAAGTGGTAATAACATATAACGGGAGGCAGTTTGACATGCCCTTCCTTGCCCAAAGATGCCAAAGACACGGCGTGGACATGGGCTCGCCCTATGATCTGGATCTTTATCATATGGTAAGGTGGAACTCGCCTTTGAAGAGGCTTCTTCCAAACCTGAGACAGGTGTCCGTGGAGAACTATCTGGGACTGTGGATGGACAGGACCGATGAGATATCGGGAGCGGAGAGTGTGGATCTCTATCTGGATTATGCCAGAACAGGCGATCCGGAGAAGGAAAGAAAGATCCTGCTTCACAACAGGGATGATGTATGTCAGCTGACAAAGCTCACCAGGGTGATAGAAAAATGCGATTTCCACCGTGGGATGCATACCATGGGATTTCCCGCAGGACCGACCGGTTCAGGGCTCGTGGTCAGCAGGATCGGATTCGACCGGGGCACATTGGTGATCTCAGGCGAACAGAGAAAAAACAGATACCGGTTCAGATGCTACGAGCTGGAGGGCTATCCGGCGGAAGCATCATTTGAAAAGGAAAAGGGAACATTTGAGATCAGGATCCCTCTGGTCTGCAGTGAAGGAATAGATGCGGTGGATCTCAGAGGGGCGGGACTGGATGAAGATGTATTTGCCCCATATCCCGGAAGCGGAAGCGGCTTTCTGGTGGTCAGACAAAAGGGTGAAACGATGAACAGGGAATGTAACCACCTGGCAGATGCATTCATAAAGAAGCTGGCTGAGCTTCTGCCCTGAAGATAAACGCCGTAGAAACAGGAGAGGAAACATGGAACTAAAAGACAGTATCCACAAAGTTAAAGAAGACAGTCTGAAGCTGGCATCCCTGGATGGAGAGATTAGAAACAGGGCTTTGGAGATGGTCTGCCATGCACTTCGCAGTGAAGCCCCCGCCATTTTCAAAGCCAACGAAAGCGACCTTGCCAAGGCGGAAAAAGACCGGCTTCCCGAGCCCATAGTCAAAAGGCTCAGGTTTGACGAGTCAAAGCTCAGTGACTGCATCGCGGGAGCAAGGGATCTTATCAAAATGGATGATCCCCTGTTTAAGGTTCTGCTGAAGAGGCAGCTTGACGATGGCCTCAGTCTTACAAGAATAACCTGTCCCATCGGCGTGATCGGAGTCATATTCGAGTCCAGGCCCGATGCTCTGGTGCAGATCGCCTGCCTTTGCATAAAAAGCGGAAACGGAATCATACTTAAAGGAGGCAGTGAGGCAAAGGCAACCAACAGGGTGCTCTTTGACCTGATCAGAAAAGCGGCCTGTGAAGCGGGGCTGCCTGAAAACTTTGCAGCTCTTCTTGAGGAGAGAGAGCAGATCGACCAGCTTCTTAAATGTGAAAATGACGTGGATCTTCTTATACCCAGGGGATCAAACAGCTTTGTGAAATATATAATGGATAACACCACCATACCGGTGATGGGACATGCCGACGGAATATGCCATGTTTATGTGGATGGGGATGCGGATCCTGAAAAGGCGGTCCCCATAATCATAGATTCAAAGACACAGTATGTGGCGGCATGCAATGCGGCGGAGACCCTGCTGGTGCACAAAGATGCGGCGGAAAAAGTGCTGCCAAAACTTGCTGAGGCTGCCGGAGGAAAGATCACTTTCAGAGGGGATGAAAGGACAGTATCGATAATAGGATGCGAAAGAGCGAATGAGGCTGACGACAGCACCGAATATCTGGACTATATACTCTCTGTGCGCATCGTGGATTCCATGGATGAAGCCATAGACCATATCAACAGGTTCGGATCCCATCATACCGACTGCATCATCACTGAAAATGTGGATGAGGCAGAGGAGTTTATGAGAAGGGTGGATTCCGCGGGAGTATATCATAACTGTTCCACAAGATTTGCGGACGGGTTCAGATACGGATTTGGAGCGGAAGTTGGAATAAGTACCGGCAAACTTCACGCAAGAGGACCTGTGGGACTTGAAGGCCTGGTAACATACAAGTACCAGCTTAGAGGGAGCGGACAGATAGTTGCTGACTATGCCGCCGGAAGATCCGTCTTTGACTTCAAGGATCTTTAAACAGACAGGACAACCATGTTAAAGGACAGTGAGGAATTATAAATGAAAACAGGGTTTATCGGAATAGGAAACATGGGAGGCGCCATTTTGGACAGTTATGCCTCCTCGCCGGCAGGAGCCGCAGATGAAATAAGAATATGCGACCTTAATGCAGAAGCATGCCAAGCCAAGATGACGGCTTTCCCGGGGATCGTCCCGGCAGATACCATCGGAGAGCTGGTGGATTCTTCGGAAGTTATCGTGGCAGGGGTAAAACCTCAGGGCATGGACAGCGTGATGGAAGAAATCGCCGGCAAATACAGGCCGGACAAGATCATCATATCCATGGCGGCTGGAATCACCATAGGATATATAACAGAGCGTCTGGGCAGTGATGCCAGGGTTGTGAGGATCATGCCCAACACACCTGCAAAGGTGGGAGAAGGAATGATCGCTCTCTGCAGAGGTGATAATATCACCGAAGAGGATATGGAAAAGGTGGAGAGGGTGCTCGCCCCCGCGGGGATTATACAGACAGTGGGAGAGGAACAGATAGACTGCGTGATCGGAGTCAGCGGCAGCAGCCCGGCCTATACATATATGTACATCGAAGGGCTGGTTGATGCGGCGGTGAAAAACGGCATGGATGCCGGCCAGGCAAGGGTGTTCGCGGCCCAGTCAGTGCTGGGAGCCGCAAAGATGGTCCTTGAAAGCCGGGAGAGCATCCGACAGCTGAGGATCAATGTCTGTTCTCCGGGAGGAACCACAATAGAAGCTGTGAACAAACTTCTGGAAAACGGTTTTATGGATAAAATAGGAGAGGGCTTTCAGGCCGCAGTGGATAGATCTATCGAAATGACTAAGGAAAAGGACGGGAAAAACTGATATGATTTATGAGGAAAAGTGCATCGAGAGCGTGCTCATTTATGAAGGAAGAATTCTTAACCTGAGGCTTGATGAGGTAACTGTCGCAGGGGGCACATCCTACAGGGAGGTCATCGAACACAACGGAGCCGCAGCGGCTGTTGCAATCACCGATGACAACAAAGTGCTTCTTGTAAAGCAGTACAGATATGCCTCCGGCAGAGCCGTTCTTGAGATCCCTGCGGGGAAGATAGACCCGGACGAGACTGATCCGTCCGCGACGATGGCCAGAGAGCTTAAGGAAGAGACGGGATATACCGCAGGCACCATTGAATTCCTGGGAGCCATCAATCCAAGTGTGGGTTACTCTGAGGAGAAGATCTACTTATACCTGATGAAGGATCTTACTCCGGGCAACCAGGATCTCGATGAGGATGAAGCGGTGGAAGTGATATCCTTGCCCTTTGATGAATTGTATGACATGGCAGGCAGGGGAGAGCTTGAGGATGCAAAAACAATAGCAGCTGTTTTCATGGCAGGACGGCACATGAGGAAGTGAGTGAAATGGAAGATTACAGAAAGAAATATCTTGAGTTTCTGAAAAAAAAAAAAAGAATGGCCCCCAATTCATGCGAGGCCTATGGCAGAGACGTGAACGAATTCATTGCCTTTGCAGAAGGCCGGGGAATAAATGACATAACCCAAACCACCAAGACCGACGTGGTGGCATATCTTCACTATCTGACCCAGTCGGGGAAATCCCCCTCCACCATGAACCGCAAGGTGGCATCCATAAGAGGCTTCTTCAGATACCTTATAGGCGAGGGGAAAATGGAAGAGGATCCGACGGACAGTATCAAGTCTCCAAGGATAGAGAGAAAAGAAGTTGAGTATCTTTCCATAGAGGAGATCGATAAACTTCTGGCCTGTCCCGATGACAGCAACAAGGGCGTGAGAGACAGGGCCATCCTGGAGGTGCTCTATGCCACGGGTATAAGGGTCAGCGAACTGATTGCCGTAAACGTTGAAGATATCAACCTGAGAATGGGTTTCATAACATGTGACAGCGGCAATAACAAAGCCCGCATCGTCCCACTGGGAAGGCCTGCGAGAGCGGCTCTGGAAAACTATCTCTACGGGGCCAGGGAAAAGCTCGTGGGGGAGGACAGCGAAGAGAAGGCTCTGTTCGTCAACCAGTACGGACACAGGATCACCAGACAGGGTCTGTGGAAGATCCTTCGGGATTACGGTCAGCAGGCGGGGCTGGAGCACAAGCTGACACCTCATACCCTGAGGAATTCATTTGCGGTCCACATGCTCCAGAACGGCGCAGATCTGAAATCCCTTCAGGAGCTGATGGGACATGATGATATTACCGCGACACAGATATATCTGTCGGCTACCAAGAGCAGACTTAAAGATGTTTATGATAAATCTCACCCAAGGGCATAGCGACTACAGGTAAATGACGGCACACCAGATGATCAAAGGCAACATATTCAGAAGATCGATCCTGATCCTTACCCTGGTTATGGCGGCTGCGATGACAGCTGTCAGTATTTTTGTTTACGGAGCCCCTCCGGGAAAGCTGCTGTTGCTGGGAGGGTTTTTTGTCGTATATGTACAGTGTCCCGGGTCGCTGATAGTCAGATGGATGGGATTTGAAAACTGCCGCCTTTCCACAAGGATGATAATAGGTTGTTTTTCCGGGTGGGCGCTTTGCGTTCTGCTGGTTTACCTGTCTTCCCTGATAAACACCGATATCCTGCTTATGCTTTGCGGGCCGGCAATGACCCTG
>CADBRY010000253.1 GCA_902797195.1 uncultured Eubacteriales bacterium | reverse complement strand
GGCGTGGTGTTATGGATAAGCCTTGCATTCTCCACAAGATCCGTCGTTACAGTTATATAGACTCTGAAAGAGCCACTTTTGTCCATCCCTATGATCGCCTTGCTCATTCCCTTATCTCCTCCTGTGGCTCCGCCGAGCCGTCCACTTTTTTACCGGCCAGCTCCGTGATCAAATTGAACCGCTTCATTATGTAGTCGTAGCCTCCCGGGCTATGGGGGATCAGACAGCGAGTGCAGTCCTTGGTCCCGTTTTCGTTGAACCTGAAGTTGCCTCCGCATTTTTCTCCCAGAGCATAGAGGGGACAGTAGCAGAAAAGGCAATTAAAGTCGGCCTCATCCTTTACTTCATGACAGGGAAAAAACTCACACTCCCTGTGGCTGAAGAATTTGAAGTTTTCTGTTTCCGGCATGCCATCGCCTTTTTTTCTTTTATCACTCATTAAAGTTTCTCCAGTCTGTCTGCCGCATCATCCAGCCAATCCACTTCCAGGGTCTCTACCATTCCTCTGTCACAAGCGGCTGCGATCTTTGGATCGATGGGGATCCTTCCCAGGACGTCCAGTCCGTGTGCTTCGGCAACGTCATCGGTCTTGCTGGGTCCGAAGACCTGGATCTTGCTGCCGCAGTCGGGGCATGTGAGGAAGGACATGTTCTCAACGATGCCGACCACGGGAACTTCCATCATCTCCGCCATCTTGACGGCCTTCTCAACGATCATGCCCACAAGATCCTGAGGGGATGTGACAACTATTATTCCGTCGACGGGAAGGGACTGGAATACTGTAAGGGCAACGTCTCCGGTTCCCGGCGGCATGTCCACGAAGAGATAGTCCGTATCTCCCCAAAGCACGTCCGTCCAGAACTGCTTGACCACTCCTCCTATGATGGGACCTCTCCAGACCACCGGATCCGTGCTGTCCTCAAGGAGGTTATTTATGGAGATAGTCTTGATTCCCGTCTTGGAGACTTCGGGAACGATTCCCATATCGTTGGCTCCCACCATTCCTTCAGTTCCGAAGACCTTCGGGATAGACGGGCCTGTGATATCCGCATCCATTATTCCGCAGGCATTTCCTCTGCGCTGCATGGTGGTCGCCATAAGGGAGGTTACCAGGGATTTACCCACTCCTCCTTTGCCGCTTACCACGGCGATGACTTTTTTGATATTGTTGTAGTCGTTGGTTTTTTCAATAAGGCTCTTTGGATCAAAGCTTCCGCAGTTTTGGGAGCTTGGGCATGAACCGCAGTCATGGGTGCAGTTGCTGTCGTTGACTCCATCGGCCTGTAGTTTTTTCTGATTCTCTAACATCTTTTCACCTCTTCAGTTTTATTGTTTTATTTTTCTATGTGCTTCAGTTTATATTATTTACCTATCCCTGCCCGCTTCAGTCTGTCCCGTGAGTCCGCCGAGTGCCCGTGGCATATGGCCGCCGCCAGAGCGTCCGCCGTGTCGTCGGGCTTGGGGACCTCAGGAAGATTGAGCATGGTCTTGACCATGAACTGGACCTGCTTCTTGTCCGCTCTGCCGTAACCAACAAGTGCCTGCTTTATCTGCAGGGGCGTATACTCGGCTATTTCCAGCCCGCCTTTGATACAGGCGAGAACCGCAACGCCTCTGGCCTGGCCCACATTGATGGCCGTTTTGGCATTGTTGTTGAAATACAGTTGTTCTATGGATGCAGCATCCGGCCGGTATTCCTCGATTATTTCCCGAAGCTCATCGTATAGATGCTCCAGCCTTCTGTCCATAGGCATTTCCTTCGGGGTGGTCACCGCACCGTAATGCACCGGTCGAAATCTGTTTCCCGTCTTCTCTATTATTCCGTATCCCAGGATCGCATATCCCGGGTCGATTCCAAGAATTATCATCCTCTATCCTGTTCTCCCTTAGTTCAGGCTCCCTTCTTATGAGCCCCTGTGGCCTCCTAGATGAGATCCTTCAGCCTGATTGTCTTTCTGACTATGGATCTTGCCACCCTGATGAGGGCGCCCATTACCAGAAGTCCAACGGCTATGGCTCCCGCCATCATGAGGGTCTCCGTTCCTATCTGTGCTGCTTCGCTTATGTCCTCGTTCAGCAGGGCAGCCATGGTGTTGAAGATCTTCGATCCGGGGACCAGACACAGTATTCCCGGAATGATGAAGATGGTTGCGGCATCCTTTAAGAACTTGGCCGCAAACTGGCTCAAAAGCCCTACGACGCACGCCGCCAGAAAACATCCCATGACCGGGGATTCATAATAGTACATGGATATCTCATAGCAGACCCAGCCGATTGCGCCGATCACCATGCAGGCGGGGATGTGCCTTATGGGAACGTGAAAAATCAGCGCGAATCCCCCTGTTGCCATGAGTGCCAGTAAGAATTGTACCAGAAGATGCATCATATGAACACACCTCCTATAACGTACCAGAGCTTCAGTATTATTCCCGCTCCCGCAGCCAGTGATACGGCTGTCAAAAATGCATCCACCATCCTGGCCAGTCCCGAGAGCATGTCTCCCGTCAGAAATTCCCTTATGGAATTGGTAATGGCGACTCCGGGAACGAAGAGCATTATCGTTCCGCTGATGATGGACTGATAGCTGGCCGTATGCACGGAAGATGCAACGGTCATGGCTATAAAAGC
>CADBRY010000252.1 GCA_902797195.1 uncultured Eubacteriales bacterium | reverse complement strand
TCCTCAATATCTAAGAACGGCTCCTTCTGTTCATTCTCCAACTACGGCAGCGCCATTGACTTTACAGCGCCGGGTAAATCACTTTACCTTGCGGCGAACGGCGGCAGATATGCCATCGGTGATGGAACAAGTTTTTCGGTGCCCTATATAGTGGCTGCGGCAGCCAAGGTCAAGTACGAGAATTCAAATGCAGGCAACGACAGGGTGCTCTCTATCCTGAGAAGCAGAGCCGTCGACCTGGGGAGCAAAGGCAAGGATGTCAGATTCGGATACGGATATCCCTGCTTCTGCAACAAACCGCCTGTGAGAACAGTCACCATCCGCAACACCATCGCCAACTCTAAGGCCAGGACAAATGATGTTATATGGGACAAATCCCAGATCTGGGGCGCCAACAAGTTTGAGATCAACTGGAGAGCCCCCGGAGCTTCCAAATGGGCCAGCAGGACTGTCGGCAATACTGTAAGGGGAACCACCTCAGGGCTTTCCATAGGCGGACTCTATGAAATACGCGTAAGGGGGATCAGGGATTGCCTGAGCGGGAAGGCGGCATATGGATCCTGGTCCAGATACGTCTACCGTTATTTCCACACGACGGAGAGAATAAGGCTTGCCTCCAGAAAAAAAGGCAGCTTCATCATAAGCTGGAAGAAGAACCCTAAGGCTGCAGGCTACCAGATCATGTTCTCCACCAAAAGCAATGGCGCAGGTGCAGCCAACAATATCAACACAGTGGGAGCAAACAGGACAAACTTCACAAAGACCGGTCTTACCAGCGGCAGAACATATTATGTACAGATCAGAGAGATCAGAAAATCCGGAGGAAAGACCTACTACGGCAACATATCCAAGCCCGTAGCGGTGAGGATCAGGTAAGTAGTCATATTATCTACATTGAAATAACACGTAAATCGTGATAGAATTACTCCGTATTTTTGTTTAAAAACACAAAAATTGGGAGGAAACGGAGATTGAACAAAAAACGAAGAAGCATAACCGTATGGATCGTGATTTGCGCTATGGTCATAGGATTCCTATGGTTTTTTAATCTGGACGCACAGCCGGACATAAAAGAAGTCAAAGAGTCGACCATGATCGGCTATCTGAAATCCGGCAAAGTGGAGACCCTTGAAGTCGAAGAGACAAAGATGACAGCAGAGCTGGATTCCGGCAAGAAAGTTTACGCCTACGTACACAGCGCCGTGGATCTGAGCTTTATCTACGACCAGTATGTGATGCCTCAGGTAAGCGACGGCAAGCTTAAACTTAAGAGTCCGGCGCCGAAGAAGGAGTCCATCTGGCTCAGCCTTTTGCCTACCATAATAATGGTAGGACTTATGGTGTTCCTTTTCTGGTTCATCATGCAGCAGCAGGCGGGAGGCGGCAAAGCCATGTCCTTTGGCAAGAGCAGGGCAAAACTCCAGAAGGGCGATCAGAAGCAGATCACTTTCAACGATGTTGCAGGACTTAAGGAAGAAAAGGAAGAGCTCCAGGAAATCGTTGACTTTCTGCGGCATCCGAACAGATACAACAATCTGGGCGCCAGGATCCCCAAGGGAATCCTTCTTGTGGGCCCTCCGGGAACAGGTAAGACATATATTTCAAAGGCAACGGCCGGCGAGGCTGGAGTGCCTTTCTTCACCATAAGCGGATCGGACTTTGTGGAAATGTTCGTCGGTGTTGGTGCATCCCGAGTGAGAGACATGTTCGAACAGGCCAAGAAAAACGCCCCATGTATAGTCTTCATAGACGAGATCGACGCTGTGGGACGTAAGCGTGGAGCAGGCCTGGGCGGCGGCCACGATGAGAGAGAACAGACGTTGAACCAGCTTCTTGTTGAGATGGATGGCTTTGCGGAGAATTCGGGAATAATAATCCTGGCGGCCACAAACAGACCCGATGTTCTGGATCCGGCCCTTTTAAGACCCGGACGTTTTGACAGACAGATCGTTATCGGGATCCCCGACATCATCGGAAGAGAAGAGATATTCACGGTCCACTCCAGAAACAAACCTCTGGATGAGAGCGTGGATCTTAAGGTGCTGGCCAGGAGAACGCCGGGCTTCACACCTGCAGATATAGAAAACATGCTCAATGAAGCGGCCCTTCTGGCAGCCAGAAGGAACGGTATCAAGATCCGCATGGACGAGATAGAAGAGGCCATAACCAAGGTCATAGCAGGTCCCGAGAAGAGAAGCCGGGTAATAAACGAAGAAGAGAGAAAGCTGACGGCATATCACGAAGCCGGACATGCGGTGGTTGCCCACTGCCTGCCTAAGACAGATCCGGTGCATCAGATCACCATCATCCCAAGAGGCATGGCAGGCGGATTCACCATGATCCTTCCCGAAGAAGACAGAAGTTACGGAACCAAAGAAGAGATGCGTGAGCAGATCATCCATCTCCTTGGCGGCCGTGTGGCGGAGCAGCTGACCCTTGACGATATAAGCACGGGAGCTTCCAACGACATCCAGAGAGCTACGGATATCGCGAAGGAAATGGTGACCAAGTACGGATTCAGCGAGAAGCTGGGACCGGTCAATTACAGTTCCTCCGACGAAGTATTCCTGGGCAAGGATTTCTCAACCAGGAAGAACTATTCCGAGGAGACGGCTTCCGAAATAGACGAGGAGATCAAGGCCATAATCGAAGAGGCTTACGCAGAAGCCACAAGGATCCTTCAGGAGCACATGGAACAGCTGAAAAATGTGGCCGAAGGACTGCTCATTGTGGAGACCCTTGACGGGGACGAGTTCATCCAGCTCTTTGACGGAGTGAAGACTCCTCAGGAAATGGGCGAGGATCTAAAGGCACGCATGGAGAAGCGTGAGATCCAGAACAGGGAAGAGTCCCGCAAGGCCGAGGAACGCCGCAAGGCCGAAGAAGAGGAGGCCAGGGCAAAGGCCGAGGAAGAGGAGCGCCGCAGCATCCAGAACCTTGAAAAGTCCATCGAAGAGCAGGGCAAAAACGCCAGATTCAAACCCAGGATAATGACCTATGATGATATGACCATGAGGGCTAAACCGGTGGTCAAGGACAAGCGCAATTCCGAGACAAAACCGGATACAGACGAAGAGAACCTTCAGGATCAGAATAAAGACGATGAGGAGTAATCAGCAGTGAGCGTGACCGTAGCTGACTGCCTTCAGCTTGAGACATTCAAAGACGCTGATGTTCTCGTGGCTGGGGGTGCGTCCGAGAAAGAAGTTCGGAGCATATCGGTGCTTGACGTTCAGGGCGGATCGGATCTTAAGAAAAGGCAACTGGAACCGGATCAGATCCTTCTGACCAGATTTGCGTGTGCAAAAGAGGATCCTGAAGCCCAGTGCGAGATGCTGCGGTATGCGGCAAAAAGCGGCTGCGCCGCCGTCGTTGCCTTTGCAGATAAAGGAGACAGCAAAGGTGTGTGCCCCCAGCTGATCGACGAAGCGGAAAAACTGAGGATGCCCCTTATACAGATGAAGCCGGGAGTGGACTATTCGCCGGTGATCACAGGCGTGATGGACAGGGTCCTTTATGGGGACAACTTCAGGAACAGCCTGATAAGCAACACCATCTTCCATCTGCTGAACTTTGAAAAACACAGCAACTTTCAGTCGGCTGTAAGGGAAGCCGCCATAAACAACGATTTTCAGCTCATACTTCTCAGCGAGGATTTCAACCCCGTTCTGACCATAGAGACGAGGCACAAGACCACCATCCAGGAAGCCATTCGCCTGGGCAGAGAGCGGAACGTGGACGGGGATTCCCAGATATACACCCTTATCGACGTGAACGGAGTGCTCACCTACTGGGGGCCGGTGAACATCGGCAGTGAAAAATATTACATGTTCATAGTGGACAACGAGGATTCCTATACTCCGGGAGAGATAACCAAGCTTGCGGAGATAATCTGCCTGGCTATGGGAATGTGGAAGTACACCCCCGAAAGAGACGCCAGGTCGGAATTCGTCAAAGCGCTGATAAGAGGAAACAAGAGCCTTGCCTATACCCTGAAGGAAGAGGCGAGGATCGAAGGGGAGGACATCGTCTGCGTGTTCTTTTTGAAGAGCTCCGACAGCGACCGGGAAAGCCAGCTCTTCTCCGACTTTGAAAAAAACACCGACCTGAAAATACTAAAGGTCACCGAAGGGGATGAAGTCTACGGGATGATCCTGAACATCGGTGACGAAAAGGCGGGGATCGATCAGCAGAGCGAGACCGTTGAACTTTTCAACAGGCTTAAGGGCAGCAAGAGATCCAGGATATTTCATGTCACCGGATTGAACGGCATCGAGGGAGCTGCCGATGGGTACAAACTCATCAACGAGAGCTGGGTATTCGTGCAGAATGTTTTTCCCTATAAGAGAGTATTTACAAAGTATGAATTGACTTTGGTCAGCAACTGTATCAACATACAGATACAGGGAGGATTCGTCAAGAAAAACTACGTAGAGCTTCTTGACCCCTTTAAGACCGCGGGGGAAAACAAGGGCAAACAGCTTCTGGACACCCTGGAGACATTCGTCCTGGACGCGGGCATGAACAGCGGCAAAACAGCCGACTTCATGAAAATACATACAAATACCGTTCAGTATCGACTTAAGAAAATCAACGAGATGCTGGGGGTTGAAATAACAGGCAACCGGGTGATCCCGGGCCTGACGATGGCGCTTGCTCTAAAGCGTCTTGAAAGAACTGTATCATGATCAAGAAAAGGAGAGTGTAGCATGTATTTTAATTATCTGGAGAAGGCAGATCCTGAGGTAGCTGCAGCGATCAAAAGAGAAATCAATCGTCAGGAAACCAAAATTGAGATGATTGCATCGGAAAACTTCGTCAACTACGAAATCATGGAGGCCGCAGGCAGTGCGCTGACGAACAAATACGCAGAGGGATATCCCGGCAAGCGCTACTACGGCGGATGCGAATTTGTGGACGAAGTGGAACAGCTGGCAATCGACAGAGCATGTAAACTCTTCGGCGCGGATCACGCCAACGTTCAGGCTCACTCGGGAGCAAACGCAAACACGGCTGTATATCAGGCTGTCCTCAACTACGGAGATACAGTACTGGGCATGGACCTTTCAAACGGCGGTCACCTTTCCCACGGATCCCCGGTCAACATTTCAGGTAAGTCCTACAACTTCGTGGCCTACGGTCTTGGGGAAGACGAGACCATCGACTACGACGATGTTGAGGCAAAGGCAAAAGAGCACAAGCCCAAGCTCATCGTAGCGGGAGCTTCCGCATATCCAAGAGCAATCGACTTCAAGAGATTCAAGGAGATCGCCGATGAGGTTGGAGCCATCTTCATGGTCGACATGGCTCACATCGCAGGTCTTGTGGCTACCGGTCATCATGAAAATCCAGTGCCCTATGCGGACATCGTTACCACAACCACTCACAAAACTCTCCGCGGACCGAGAGGAGGACTCATCCTCTGTACGGAAGAGTATAAAAAGGCAATCAATTCGGCTATATTCCCGGGACTTCAGGGCGGACCTCTCATGCACATTATCGCAGCCAAGGCCGTTTGTCTCAAGGAAGCCATGGAGCCGGAATTCAAAGAATATCAGCAGCAGGTCATCGACAACGCACAGGCTCTTGCAAGCGGTATGATCGCTCACGATTTTGAGCTGGTATCGGGAGGCACAGACAATCATCTGATCCTGGTAAAACTGCTCAACAAGGGCATAACCGGAAAGCTTGCGGAGAACCTGCTGGACGATGCAAATATCACCACCAACAAGAACTCCATTCCTAACGATCCCGAAAAACCATTCGTAACTTCGGGACTGAGAATGGGTACCCCCGCAATGACAAGCCGCGGATTCAAAGAAGAGGATGTCAAGCTGGTCACCGATGCCATTGCTCTTGTCATCGACAACCCCGAATCCAAGGAGAAGATGGAAGAGGCCAAGGCCATCGTAAAGAGCCTGACGGACAAATATCCTCTCCACAAAAACTTCAAGGGTTAATTGCAAGTAAGGAGAAGCTGTTATGCAGTCAAAGAGATATAAAAGAACGATCCTCCTTTTGATGTTGGGCATCTTCGCCGCCGTTGCCTTTGCAATGCCGGAATCTTTTGCCGCAACGGGAACGACGAAGGCTTCCACCGCCGACAAACCGAAAAAGGTTGCCATAAACATCGCGGTGATGGCGGAGGCCGACGCGGAGGTGAAGATCTCCGTGGAGAAGGTGGAGAAGAAAAAGAACAACCCTCTTGAAACGACCGTGAACCTGAAGAAAGGTGGAAATTACTTCACATACAACAAAGGCAAAAAGGGCATTTATCGTGTTACCATAAACGCTTTTGGAGATTCCACGTCTCAGACTGTGACGGCTGTAAAAGGGGAATATACCTTGCTTTTCAATGTGGCGCCTCCCAAGGACGGGGATGAGAAAAAAGCAAAACCAATAGTGTATCAGGACCTTACCAAAATAAAAGATAAAAAATAATGTATACACAAAGCAAATCCATTGAAAAACAAGGAACTGTGGTTTATCATACCATTGGTATACGCCATCGGTACAAGGAGGAAAGATAGATGAACAAGCTTGAGGATCTCCGTGAACGGAAAAAAAGAAACCTTCTCGGCGGAGGAGAAAAAAGAATTGAAGCACAGCATGCAAAGGGCAAGCTGACTGCAAGAGAAAGGCTGGACATTCTGTTCGACAAGGACAGTTTTGTCGAAATCGACACTTTTGTCAAACATCGCTGCCATTTCTATGGCATGGATGAAAAGGATATGCCCGGTGACGGCGTAGTGACCGGATATGGGCAGATCGATGGAAGGCTGGTATTCGCCTTTGCTCAGGATTTCACAGTAAGCGGAGGATCTCTTGGAGAATATCAT
>CADBRY010000251.1 GCA_902797195.1 uncultured Eubacteriales bacterium | reverse complement strand
TCAATGGTAAATCTTCAATATTCTCCACAAAAAAAGTTCTTCTGCAATGTTTGAGTGATATCTCATAAAGTTTCCTGGTGTTTGAACTGTTTTTTCCTCCGACTACTATCATGATCTCACTTTCGGAAGCCAGTTTTTCGCATGCATTCTGCCTGTTTGTTGTGGCATTGCATATGGTGTTGTGGATCTCAAATGTTTTTCCCCCATCCTCAAGCCCGCGAACGACTTCTTTCAGCAACTCTTCCCTGATGGTGGTCTGGGTGACGACATACAGATCGTCCGCATCTATGTCCTTTGCCTCTTCATAAGAAGCCACCACGAGAGCCGGCTTAAGACACCATCCACTGATCCCCATCACCTCCGGGTGATCCCTGTCCCCAACGATCACAACCTGCTTTTTCTCATCCTTCACAAGATTATGGATACGCAGAACAAAAGGACAGGTGGCGTCTATAAGCTCTATCCCTCTTTCGTCGGCCTCTTCGTACACCGAGCGGCCTTCTCCGTGAGAGCGGATTATCACTTTTTCCCCTGCCTTAACCTGGGACAGATCATCTACTATCCGCACTCCTTTTTTTGCAAGATCCGATGACACTCTCTCATTGTGTATAAGGCTTCCCATGGAGCATACGGGCCCATTCTTTGCGGCAGCTTCTTCCGCCTTTGAAATAGCCTGGCGCACACCAAAACAGAAGCCGGCGTGATCCGCCACTATGATCTGCCTTTCATTTGGCTTGCTGTAGTCAAAGTATTTTTTTTCGTTTCCTTCGCTTTTCAATTTTGGTTCTCTCTAAAGCTGCTTTGTATGATTTGAAATCTTCGCCTATGCGTTTTTTATCTCAGTTGGTCCCCGAAAGTGTAAAATCCTATTTTAAAAGATCCTGTTGACATTTTGCCTCCTCAAAACAGTCTATTTTTTGGCAAAATATGGCAAATATGCGTCCTTGGGTGTAAACTCGGTTCTCAGAATCTATTATTGACATAGAATCCCCTCATTTCGGTGTCAACTCGTCTCTCAATCCTCGCTGTTTACATTTTGAGCCCGAAATTCAGCCCTTATCTCATGTAAAAGCAACGGTTCAGTGTCAATATTCCATCCGCAAAAATCTTTTTACACCGACCAGCTCTCAGGACCCATGAAAAGGCAATGATCCTGTGTAAACACCCTACTGGATGGATATGACGCTGTAGTCCTTATCCTCAACGGCCTTTCTCAGAACCTCGTCCTCCACGTCGGAAACAAGTTCCACCTCCGCAATGTCTTTTTCATGATCAGCGGAAGCGGCCGCCACTCCATCGATTTCTTCCAGAGCCTTCTTCACCGTTGCCTCGCAGTGAGGACACATCATTCCTTCGATCTTCATTGTCTTTTTCATTTTTGAGTCCCTTTCTTCTTCACCGTTTTCGGCTGTTATTTCTTCCGCCCCTTCAGGCGTTCTCTCAGTATGTAAACTATTGTCCGCTCCTTCGAGCTTTCCGCTATTGCCCGCTCCCTCGGGCCTTCTCTTCCTGTCCCCGGAGGAGTCATATATATCTACCAGGTTCAGCCTCAGTGCATTCATGCATACGCAGAAACTGGACAGGCTCATGGCAGCTGCGGCGAGCATTGGATTGAGGGTCCATCCGTGCAAAAGTCCTGTATAGGCACCCGCCGCCAAAGGTATGAGAAGTATATTGTAGAAAAATGCCCAAAAGAGATTTTCCCGTACGTTCTTTATTGTCTTCCTGCTGAGCCTTACGGCAGCGGCAACATCGGTCAGGTTGCTGTCCATCACCACCACATCGGCGGCATCTATGGCTACGTCGGCGCCCGCACCTATTGCGATCCCCGTGTCCGCGCTTATGAGGGCCGGCGCATCGTTTATGCCGTCCCCCACCATGGCAGCCGGGCCTTCCCTTCTCAGCTCTCCGATTATCTTCTCCTTGTCCCCGGGGAGCACCTCCGCCGCCACTCTTTCTATGCCGGCTTTTTTTGCTATTGCGGCTGCGGTCTTTTCCTGATCTCCCGTCAGCATCATGACCTCTATGCCCATATTCTTAAGCTCGCCTATGGCACGCCTGCTGTCTTCCTTGATGGTGTCCGCAACTGCGATGAGACCCATGACCTCCTTGCCCTTTGCAAACAGGAGGATCGTTTTGCCCTCGCCGGCCAACCTTTCCGATGCCTCGGCGATCTCTTCAGGTACCTTTGCAACGGTCTCTATGTATTTCCTTGAGCCACCTGTTATGGTCGTTAGGGTTTTCTCCGCCTCCGCCCTTTCGGCAACGAGGCTCCCTTCTATTCCTCTTCCCGGAAGAGTCCTGATGTTCTCCACAGGGGCCGGATCCAAGCCCTTCTCCTGCGCGTAGTCAACCACGGCTTTTCCCAGGGGATGTTCGCTTCCCTTTTCCAGTGCAAAGGCAACGGAAAGGAATTCTTCTTCCTCCATGGAAACTGTCATCACATCGGTCACAAGAGGAACACCCCTGGTGATGGTCCCGGTCTTGTCAAGAGCGATGGTCCTTACTTTTCCTGTCATCTCAAGAGACTGGGCTGTCTTAAAGAGGATCCCCTTTCTTGCGCCCACGCCGCTTCCAACCATTATTGCCACAGGCGTTGCAAGTCCAAGAGCACAGGGGCAGCTTATCACAAGCACCGATATGCCTCTTGCAAGAGCATAACCTACACCGGCTCCGGCTATTATCCAGATCAGTATAACAAGGGCAGCGATCCCAATGACCACCGGAACGAATATTGCCGAGACCTTGTCGGCTATCCTGGCGATGGGCGCCTTGGTGGCGGATGCGTCGCTGACCATTTGAAGTATCTTGGCCAGAGTCGTATCCTCACCAACCCTCGTTGCCTTTGCACGGATAAAACCTGAGGAATTTATCGTCCCCGCAGAAAGCGGATTCCCCGGTTCCTTATCCACCGGGATGCTCTCTCCCGTAAGGGCCGATTCGTCGACGGATGTCTCGCCCTCTGTTATTTCTCCATCCACCGGGATTATGTCCCCGGCTCTGCAGATAAACATGTCTCCGATCTTCAGATCTTCCACGGGGATCTCAACGACGCCCTCTTCAGTCTCCACCAAAGCTGTCTTGGGAGAAAGCTTCAGAAGTGACTTCAAAGCGTCCGTTGTCTTTCCTTTTGATATGGCTTCAAGCAGCTTGCCCACGGTGATCAGGGTCACGATCATCGCCGCGGATTCAAAGTAAAGCTGATGCAGATACTCCATGGAAGCATCCGTCCCAGCCGAAGTCTGGACCGCAGTCATGCGAAAGAGGATCACCAGGCTCCACAGAAAAGATGTCATCGATCCCATGGCCACCAGCGAATCCATATTTGGCGCAAGGCGCGCAAGGGATCCGAATCCGCTTGTGAAGAATCGTCCGTTGATCATCATGACGATACCCGCAAGGAGCATTTCCACCATTCCGCTCATCACCGGATTCGATCCCAGAGCTTCCGGCAGCGGAAGGCCGAGCATGCTGTGCCCCATGGAAACGTACATGAGCGCAAGCAGGATCGCCACCGATGATATGAGTCTCCTGCGAAGCACCGGCGTTTCCCTGTCCTCAAGGGCTTCCTCCTGAGCGCGTCTTTTCTCCGCAGCTGCACGGGCGCTGCCTGCACCATTTGCGTCTGTGCCCGCCTCCATTGGTGCAGCACCGTATCCCGCGTCCTCTATTGCCTTTATAACAGCACCTTCATCCGCCTTTCCTGTCACGCCCAAAGTGTTTGTGAGAAGACTGACGGCG
>CADBRY010000250.1 GCA_902797195.1 uncultured Eubacteriales bacterium | reverse complement strand
GTAGATGAATAGACTTTATGAGAAATACATCAAGACCGAATCCCTGCCCACGCTGTTCTGCCCCGGATGCGGCAACGGCATCGTCCAGTATGCGGCGATCGAGGCCATGGACTCCCTTGGGATCGCGGAGGATATCGCCTGCGTAAGCGGCATCGGATGTTCATCCTGGATCCCATGTTACTTCAAGCTGGATGTCATCCACTCAATGCACGGAAGAGCCATTGCCTTTGCAGAAGGCCTTAAACTCTCCCGCCCGGACAAGAAGATCATGGTCTTCACCGGCGACGGAGACTGCATGGCTATCGGCGGAAACCACCTGATCCACGCGGCAGCCAGGAACATCGACCTGACCGTTGTGATGGTGAACAACAATATATACGGAATGACCGGCGGACAGAAGTCCCCCACGACCCCCAAAGGATCCAAGACGAAGACTTCCCCCTTCGGCAGCTACGACGAGCCCATGGACGGGTGCAAACTGGTCCTTTCACTCGGCGCCAGCCACGTTGCCCGGTGGACTGTGGCTCATCCGGTGCAGCTTGCAAAGGCAATAGAAGAGGGTCTTCAGCACAGGGGATTTTCATTCATCGAGGTGCTGGCTCAGTGTCCCACCCAGGCGGGAAAGAGCGTCTACGGCGAGAAGGATCCTGCCAAGATCATGGAATGGTACAAGGAGATAACCTACCGCTATGTGGAAGGTGAGCCGGACAGAGATGGGATGATCCCCATCGGAACCTTCCGAAAAGATGAGAATGCCAAGGAGTATCTTGAACGGATCCAGGAAAAACTGAAAGCAGAAGGGATTGGAAGGTGATTAGACCGTGGCACAGATAACAGTCGACGGCGTTTGCTGCAAAGGCTGCAACATATGCCTTACAGCATGCCCAAAGAAGATATTCGTTAAATCAAAAAAGAGAAACAAGTACGGAACAACAATGCCGGACGTCAGCGAGCCGGAGAATTGTGTAGTCTGCAGGATGTGCGAGAGGCTATGTCCTGACGGCGCCATCGATGTTCAGGAGTAACCGATCAGGAGGACTTAAATGAGAATCAACATTAGATTTGCCGGCGCGGGAGGACAGGGAGTCATACTTGCTTCCGTACTTCTGGCCAAGGGCTACGGCCTTGGAGAAGATTACAACATCGCCCAGACCCAAAGCTACGGCCCCGAGGCCCGTGGAGGCGCATGCAAGGCGGAGGTCGTAATATCCGATGAAGAGATCGACTATATGAAAGTAGATGAAGTGGATGTTTTCGTCGCGCTGAATCAGGTCGGCTTCGACAAATACATCGACGAGGTCAAAGACGACGCCATGGTACTGATCAACAGCACTCTTGTTGAATCGGACAATCCTAAGTATTACAGGATACAGGCAACGGCCAGAGCCGAAGAAATGGGCAAACCCTTTGTTGTGAATATAATCGCTCTGGGTGCTCTCACCCGTCTTCTGCCCAAGGTCCACTTCCCTGCCGTGGAAGATGAGATCAAAAAGAATTTCCCCGCCAGTATAGCAGGGATAAATCTTGAAGCATATAAGATGGGATACGATATCATGGATCAGGATCTCAAGGAGCTGGGCTACACCACCGGCTTCGGCGAGACCCACAGATTCTAACGACGAAAAAAATGCCGACCGTGGGGTCGGCTTTTTTTCGTGGTGGTGCGGCCGTTGCCTTTCCCGGCGGGGCCTAGTAGACGTAGACCTTTGGCAGGCGCTGTCCGAAGGCGCAGACGATCTCGTAGTTGATGGTCCCTGTTGCCTCGGCGATGTCGTCGGCCAGTATCTCGTGGATGCCGTCCTTGCCCATGATCGTTACCTCATCTCCAAGTCTTACATAAGGTACGTTGGTCACATCAACCATGCACTGGTCCATGCAAATGTTTCCCGCTATTGGAGCTTTGACTCCGTTGACCAGAACATGACCCTTCATTGAATAGGGACGGGGGAATCCGTCTGCATATCCAAGGGGAATGGTTGCGATGAGGGCTTCCTTAGTTGCGGTGTATCTGCGTCCGTAACTGATGGTGGTTCCCGCGGGCACCTTTTTAAGGTGCACTATGTTGGCTTTCACCGACATGGCCGGCTTAAGCTCCAGCTGGTTCTTGTCCACCTCGGCTGAGGGGTAGCATCCGTAGAGGATTATTCCCGGACGCACCTGATCGAAGTGTGCTGTGGGGATCTCCATGATGGCGGCGCTGTTGGCCAGAGTCCTGAGGGGGAT
>CADBRY010000249.1 GCA_902797195.1 uncultured Eubacteriales bacterium | reverse complement strand
GGATCTCATGGGCATTCCAATCAGGATCACCGTCGGACGGGGAGCCGGAGAGGGTATGGTGGAATACAAGATGAGACGTGATGCGGACAGGACCGACATGACCGTTGAAGAAGCCATATCCGAAGCGGTCCGTGCAGTGGCGGAGGAAGCGTAGATACTTTTAGATATAATGAGCATGGGCGGTCAGAACAATAACAGAGCCCGGGTGTGTTTACGGCTCTTTTGGGAGTTTCTCAAGCTTGGGCTGTTCACCATCGGCGGTGGAATGGCTATGATACCGCAGATGCAGCGCATAGCCGTAGAGGACAACAAGTGGCTTACGGATGAAGAAGTCATCGACTGCATCGCAGTCAGCCAGTCTCTGCCGGGGATCGTGGCCATCAACATGGCTACATACATCGGCAGAAAAATGGCGGGCTTTCCCGGAGCCCTGTGTGCCACCGTGGGTGTGGGCCTGCCTTCCTTCGTGATAATCTGCATTGCGGTATTGCTGTTGGACAACCTGTCCGACAATCCATGGATCGTGGGTGCCTTCGCCGGAGTCAAAGCGGCCATCTGCGGTCTGCTCATAGTGACCGTGATGAAGCTTGGAAAACCCGTCTTGAAATCGCCCTTTCACTGGATAATGATGATAGCCGCCCTGGCAGCCATTGCCTTTGCACGGGTGAATGCGGTATGGGTGATCCTGGCCGCAGCCCTGGCGGGTATCCTATGGTCATATATTACCGGCGCCAAAAGTCACAAGGAAGATGGGAGGGATCGGCAGTGAAGATCCTCTTGCTCTTCTGGGTGTTTTTTAAGATAGGACTGTTCGGTTTCGGCGGGGGACTGGCCATGCTGCCTCTGATGTATCAGAGCATCCAGCAGTTTGGGCTTATGGAACAGGCTGAGTTTTCAAATCTCCTGGCCCTGTCTCAGGTCACGCCGGGACCCATAGCCGTGAACGCGGCAACATATGTGGGGCTGAACTACGCGGGATTCGGGGGTGCCGTAAGCGCGACCATAGGAGTGATGCTGCCGGCGTTTATCATAATGCTGATAGTCTCCCGGATGCTGGACAAATACAAGACCAACAGGATAGTCCAGGGAGCCTTCGAAGGAATAAGGCCTGTCACAGTGGGCCTTGTGGCATCGGCGATGATTTTCGTAAGCCAGGGTGTTCTGGTCAAAGGCTCTCTCATATCCATGTCCATGTTCACCGGCGGCATGGATTACTATAATCCGATAGCCATTTTGATAATGGTTGTGACAGTCGTTCTGATGCTGGCGGTAAAAGCGAGACCCATAATCGTGATGCTTGCCATGGCGGGTGTGGGAGCTCTGCTTAGTGGCACGGGCCTTATGACATAGACCTGTCAGCGGCGGCATTTGCAAAGGCAACGGTACTCATGGAGGACAATACTATGTGGAGCGGCGGCGTAAGAGTGATCGTGATCGACGACAATGAGAGAATGCTGGTTGTGAAACAGCATCACGAGGGCAGAGATATCTGGATGGTTCCCGGAGGTTCCATCGAGGAGGGAGAATACGGGATACAGGCCGCTGTCCGTGAAATAAAGGAGGAGACAGGTCTGGATATCCGGATAGACAGATTCCTCTGGCATGTGGAAGAAGTATCCGAACGGGGGCAGAGATTCGTAAGCATATACCTTGCCTTTCCGGAAGATCCTTTGGCTGCGCCCTGTCTGGGTACGGACCCGGAGCTGGGAGAAGAACAGGTCCTGAGAGAAGTCAGGTATATGACCAGGGAGGAAATCGCAGGACTTGAGAACTTCTATCCCGAACCCCTTCGGGGAGAATTCTGGGAAATGTGGGATGAGGGACTTTTGGACTACGATGCCTTCAGGCTCAGAAACAGATCGGGCCGGGTAAAACCGCATATGATAAATAATGATTGAGAGGAGACTTAAATGAAGTACGTAAGAATCGAAATGGAAAACGGCGATGTGATGAGAGGCGAGCTCTACGAGGATATCGCGCCGATCACAGTGGAGAATTTCGTGAAACTGGTTGAGGACGGTTTCTACGATGGATTGATATTTCACAGGGTCATTCCCGGATTCATGATCCAGGGCGGATGTCCCCAGGGCACGGGAATGGGAGGCCCGGGATGGAATATCAAAGGCGAGTTCAGTGCCAACGGAGTGACCAACGATCTGAAGCACGAGAGAGGCGTACTGTCCATGGCAAGGGCGATGGACCCCAACTCGGCGGGATCTCAGTTCTTCATCATGGTGGAGGATGCGCCCCATCTTGACGGACAGTATGCGGCATTCGGCAGAATAACGGAAGGCATGGAAGCGGCTGATGCCATAGTGGGACAGCCAAGAAATGCAATGGACAGACCGGACAAACCCCAGCGCATGAAAAAAGTCACCATCGAGGAAGAATAAGATCTCAAAAAGGGGAGGGTTTTTATGAGAGCAAAGAGGATAATGCTGTCCCTGGCAGCAATCGTTGTCTGCGTCGGGATCGTTTTTGTCGCATCGGGATGCGGGCAGGATCCCGTTCCCGCCGAGGAAACCACCCAGCCTTCGGTGGAAGAGACCACCCTTCCTCCG
>CADBRY010000248.1 GCA_902797195.1 uncultured Eubacteriales bacterium | reverse complement strand
GACATATTACCCTCCTTCATTAGATGTAACTAATTAGTTTTAACTAACTCAACCTTCGAATTTAGCGGAAGCCGCGTGAGCTTCCGCCAGGAGTATTATATATTATTTAGTTAATTAAGTCTAACCCTTTTTTTAGAGCTCTGGCCGCAGGGCGGGCTTACTCTTCGAACAGGTCCCGAGCCGCCGGGGGGGCTTACTCTTCGAACAGGTCCCGGGCCGCCGGAAATCCGTAGGCGCTTTCCGCACTTTGGACCGCCTTGATTATAGCTTCGCTCACCACTTCTCCGGCCAGGATCCCTGCAAGATCCCGGTCAGCTTCCACATTTCCTGAAGACACCGCATATATGCTGTCCCCGTCCAGGCTGGTGTGGACAGGACGGATGGAGCGGGCATAACCATCGTGGGCCATGTCTGCGATCTTGCAGAGGGAGGCCTTGTCAAATGATGCATTGGTAATAACGACTCCCAGGGTGGTGTTTTGCACAAGGTCTTTTTCCAGAGGATTTGCGCTGTCCTTTATGAACTGTGATGTGCTGCAAAGGGATTTTCCGTCCTCGCTGAGAAGCCCGGCGATCTGTTTGCCGCTTTTCCAATCGAAGATATCCCCGATGGCGTTGAGGGCTATTATGGCTCCCACCTTAAGATCTCCCAATTGGACAGCATATCTTCCTATGCCGGTCTTCATGCATCTTTCCATGCCGCCAATCTTTCCCACGGTCGCTCCGCATCCCGCACCATAGTTGCCGTCGCGGTAGTTGGGAGAGGTGAGGGCGATCTTTGCGGCTTCGTATCCCATGGAGATGTCAGGTCTGGTAAAGGGGTCCCCGACTGTCAGATCAAAGAGATCCGACTGGACCACAAGGGGGACTTTTGTCACACCTACATCGAAACCGATGCCTTCTTCCTCGAGACATTTCATGACTCCGTCGGCTGCTCCAAGTCCGAATGCGCTGCCCCCTGCAAGGACGACTCCGTGGATCTGCCGGGCTGCCATGAGTGGGTCGAGAAGCTGGATCTCCCTGGAGGCGGGTCCGCCGCCCCTTACCGAGAGTCCGGCACTCATGCCGTCTTCACTGATTATGACGGTACATCCTGTACCTGCTTCTTTGTTTTCCGTTTGCCCGATCTTGACCGGGGCGACGTCTGTGACTCTTATCTCTTTCATGTCAATGATTATACTATAATCCCGGCAGACTGGACAATTGCAGTGTTAATTAGTATATTGGTATGCAGAGAAAAAAGAGAAGAGGTCAGTTATAAAAGATGAAGTTTCTATACGCAATGATCATATTTCTGCCCATCACTTTGATCGGCAACGCAGTGGGCTTTTCCGAACCGGCGCTGTTCGCCTGCAGCGCTCTGGCGATCATCCCCCTGGCGGGAGTCATGGGCAAAAGTACCGACGTTATTTCCTGTTATACGGGACAGAAGATCGGAGGCCTGCTCAATGCCACCTTCGGAAATGCAACGGAACTTATCATTGCCTTTGTAGCAATGAAGGAGGGACTTTTCGATGTGGTTAAGGCATCCCTGGCGGGATCCGTGATAGGAAACATCCTGCTGGTCCTGGGGATCGCCATGTTTGCGGGAGGCATCAAGCACAAGACCCAGTCCTTCAATATCCACTCCATCAACATTACATCGAGCATGCTTCTGTTTGCCGTGCTGGGTCTGTCCATTCCGGCCATATTCACACACACCATGCCCGAGGAAAGTCTGACGGCACAGTTTGAGGGGCTGAGCTTAATAACTGCGGTGCTGATGCTGATCATATATGCCATGCAGTTTGTTTTCTCATTTGTGACACACAAGCATTTATATAAGGAGTCCCTTCCCACAGAAGAGGAGAGACCGTCAATGAGCATGCCCGTGGCCATAGGCCTTTTGCTGGCGGCAACGGTATGCATCGCCATACTTTCTGAGATATTCGTCGGGACCGTTGAACCAATGGCCGAAAGCGTGGGAATGTCAAAGACCTTTGTGGGAATAATACTGGTTCCCATCATTGGCAACGCCGCAGAGCATTCCACGGCGGTGATCATGGCCGTAAAGGATAAGATGAACGCGGCCGTTGAGATCGCCATCGGATCCAGCCTCCAGATAATACTCTTTGTTGTTCCGGTGCTGGTTCTTGCAAGCCTGCTGTTCACCCCAATGAGCATTGTCTTTACACCATTCGAACTGGTGGCCATGGCAGCTTCCGTGCTGATAGCCAACAGGGTATCTTCGGACGGTCAGTCAAACTGGCTTGAGGGATTGCAGCTTTTCACCGCATATGTGATAATCGGCGCGGCATTCTTCTTTGTATAAAAGTATAAAAAATCATGAGCAGGTGTTACGATCCTGAGTCTTCCGTGTATAAATGAAGGGAGTAAGCGATAATGGCAAGCACGTTAACAGACAGCATAACAGAAATACTGAACCAGGCAGGCCCCG
>CADBRY010000247.1 GCA_902797195.1 uncultured Eubacteriales bacterium | reverse complement strand
TTTCCCCCGTGCCAGATGCCTATTCCGAGACTGTCATCTATCCCGTCCCAGTCATTGACAAAACTTATTATATGGAAGCCACCTGATATGCTATTCATATATTTTCCCTTATCATGCTTTCCGAACGGAAATTCCGTCTGGACGCTCTCGAGTAATTTGGAAATATCCATAGTTCCCTTTGAGTAATCGCTTCTCAGTTTTCTCAACCGGTGTTTCCAGCGTGTCTTACTGTGCTTTTTCAATCGCCGAATTACCTTACCGCTGTCTGACAGATAGAATCTCCATCCTAAATACTCAACACCATGCGATACAGGAAATATCTGTGTCTTTTCATTGAAAGACAGACCTATGCCCTTCAGCAGCTCCCGCATTTCTGCCAATGCGTGATTCAGCACATCCTTGCTATGATGAATCAGAATACAGTCATCCATATAGCGCGTATAATACTTGATACGCAGTTTTTCCTTAACCAGTCGGTCCAGCGGATCCAGATAAAACAAAGCAAACCATTGACTTGTCTGATTTCCCATGGGAATTCCTTTCCCTGGAGTCACCTCATAGCTGTCAATGATAAGAAACAGAAGCCCAAGCGTTCTTGTATCATCGACAATTGCGCCAAGCTTCTCTTTCAGGATGTGATGATCTATGTTGTCAAAAAAACTTCCGCACGTCGCATTTCAGACAGTATCCGTTTGTTCCATATCTTCGAAAATGATCGTGCATAAAGCTATTCAGACGATTCATGGCAAACAGCGTACCTTTACCTGTCCGGCATGCAACATTGTCATAAATCAGGTGCTTTTCAAAATAGGGAGCCAGAACATTATCACACAGGCTGTGTTGCAGAATACGGTCACGATAGTAAAGCGCATAGATTTCCCGGACCTTCGGGTCATGAATCGTGAAGTGATAGTATCCGCTAAGTTTATAGGTTTGGCTTCTAAGCTCTTCCTGCATCTGACATATGTTCGGTCCGGCATTCATTTCAAATTGCACGACTTCACGGGTAGCACGTTTGCTTCTCCTGGAACCCAGATAAGCCTGATATAGATTGTCAAAGTCATATATTGTTTCATACTCGAACTTTTTCATTTTGCGCTGTCTCAGCCGCAGCTTGATTTTATCTCTCTTGCAATTTATTTTCTTCCCCGTATTTGGAAATAGCTGCCAGCCATCCGCAGCAAGCTTCTTTCTACAATGCGTCAGGTTGAAAACAACACGATGTAGTAATGCAGGGAATGCCTCTACTTCCCACATCACCAATGGAAAAACAGTGCTTCCCCCCCTTTTGGCCCTGACATCATAATATCTCAGACATTTTTGATTATATGGAGTAAGGCATCCATACATCCCGATTCACAACAATCATTTCTTGCGGATTGTACTTGACTCCTAGTTTTTCAAATTTATCAATCAATTCATTTTTCGCAAAAGTCTTGTGACCCTGTCGATTCTTTGCCTCAAAGAATATAACCTGAGACTCTTTACGGTTGGGAAATATGAGCATACCATCGAACTCAGCAATGGTTTTACCGGTTTGCTCTTCAAAAACCTTGATACTGGAAGGAATTGATATGCAGAGGTCGTTCTTCGAATCATTAAGCAAGTACTCACGAATGACTTCGACTTCATGCCTTTGATCTTGATTGTCTCGGATCTGCCCTGCCTTTCCATTCAGCAGCTTGATCCTGGCAGCATACCCCCGCGTAACATACAAGCATGCTCCATCATCACCATATGCATTGATGGTTATAGTTGATTTACCAAATAAGTTCTGTAAAAAGAATTTTGTTGCCAGCAAAACATTTTTATCTTCTTCATCTTTTTCATTAAGATACCTGGTGGTAACTGCCTGAAGCATACGAAATGCTTTTTTCGCTTTTGCTTCTGTCTTTTTATGCATTCCTGCCAAAACAGTATATTTCCCATCAGCGCGGGCATATGATGCGACAAAAACACCTCTTATAGAATTCAGTTTTTGGTTGACTGATTCCATATCCATTCCAGTCGGAAAACTCATTTTCAGAAACGCCTCACACACCGGGACCCTGACAGAATGATGCCGCATGTTAAATACAGATTCTTCATTAAGAATTAAATCAGCCCAATCCAGACACCCGGCTTCATTGTTACCCGCCGCCTTCCTGACCATCTCCCTAATCATACCTTCGTTTCTGAAACATATCGCCGGATCATGATAAAAAGCATCATCCAGCAGTTTCTTCATGGTACGTATCATCTCTCTGGCAGGCTCAGTATCGTTGAAACGGGACAATAGCTGCCGCAGCAAAGTATTCAAAGCTTTTTCTTCCGTAATCAGTCTTGTTGGTACTGCGGCACAGGGCAAATCACTTTGAAGGTAAGCAATATCCCGAATCTGCCTGTAAACATACAGTATCGTTTCTTTCTTTTCATCAGGAATAGAATTCTGCTGTCCCAGATACATATAGAGCAATTCCCTGGAGATTCTAACAGAATTAAGATCCTGATTGCATTTTCCCAGTAAAATCAGTGCATTGATCAGATGCAGATGAGCATCATGCCCTGATTGGAGCGCACTTTCTGCCGCCAAACGATATCGTTCTTCAGTGACAGCTGATAAAAACATCTCGCGATACAAATCATTGTCTTGGCATATCCTTATTGCTGCCTTTGACGAAGTAAAAGTCTTTCCAAAATGACCAATATTGGATACGAGTGCAAGAATAATCACTGCATCATACAGAGAAAACTCCAATCCATCACACGTATGTATCATATTGTTATATGAAAAGTCCATATGGTCACTTTTCATCGTTTTTTTTGCCTGGTCATGAAGAAAAACCTGCTGGCATACATAATCAAATCGTGTGTGGTCATATTTTGCATGAACTTTGATACTGCCATATTGCGGAATCAATTTGAGATGTCTGATGAATCCGCATCTTCCCAGTTCATCATACAGTTCCTTGTATAGTCTGGTAACCCTAATAGTTCGTTCTTCATAGCGTAAAGGGGCTACCTTACTGGCCAACAGTCTTCCCTCAATTGTATATGTCACTGCTTCCTGCTTTTGCTTTCTCTTTTTCAAAGGAATTTTCCCCCTGTAATGCTGACTGTACAGACCCGGCTATTCAATAGGTGTTCTCATCACACAGAATTATATAAGACAACTAACAGCCCGCCAATAGCATTTCTACCGTTTACGCGAACCATTCCTCATCTCTGCATTATACCTGTAATCACCACATGATCGACTAAGTACAATCCTAAACTGCCAGACTGGATTCTCCCTATTATTTCCATCAATAAAACCGCTCGGGGGCTGCATGACACTTTCCCGTCAGAGTAGGTCACGCAGCCCAAAGGCATACATGAAAAGCGATCTATTTCATTCGCCGTCCAAGCCTCCGTCGGCATGTTTTTCCGAGGGTTCTGCAGCGTTTGCAGAGTGCCTTCCTGCGAAAGGGTTCAGTATTCCTTCTCCCCAGGGCACTGGCTGCCGTTCGAGCGGACAGACTGCTGGCAGACAAGGGGAAGCGGGGCGAACAACCGTGTTTGTGTTGTTGACATTGTTGTTGTTGCGGGAACCGTCGTTGTTCACGCAGGCCGCATTATTCTGATTGTTACCAGGGGAACGTAGCCACCACCCTTGCAATACTGCACCCGGACATCACCTTATTCAGGTGTAGATCCCTTTTGCGTCTTTTCTCCGATCTGCTTTCCACTGCTCATCCGCTTCTGGTCACTCATAATCCAGGCGCCCATCAGGTTCTGGGTATTATATGTCTGGATACTGATCTGCTCGTACTGTTTCTGCTGAATCGCACCCTGTTCAGCACTCAGCTGCGCAACATATGACAGTAACTTAAGCGTGGACATCGCTTTCCGCTGATGCGCCTGGCGCTGTGCCCATCCGGCCCGGCTTGCCGGGTTCACATAAATGTCGTTGGCATAGTACATTTCTTCCACGACATTCAGCACATATTCCTGCATCCGGCCGATGAGAGAGAAACGGAATTGTTTCGGAGATTTTTGTGTGATGGTCATCACATAGCTGCACAGATTTTTTGCATGGGTAATCACTTGCAGTTCTGACTGTGTATGCGCCATACCGCCACCGACCTCCGCTTCTGCTGGTATATCATCATTTTAATTATGTTTGCCAAATCATTCTTGGTATCCATTTCCTCTCTGCTCCTTCAGGACCACTTCTGCCTGTTCAGTTCACAAAAGCAGAAACCATCAGAATAAACCGTATAAGATTCAAGATCAGAAGATATCAGATTCCAGTTTGATCCAGAAAGCGGGGCGAACAACCGTGATGGAGTGGCTGACATAGATGCTGCGGCGGGAACCGCTGTCTGTCACGCAGGCCGCACGATTCTGACGGCCACCAGGGGAACGCAGCCACCACCACCTGGTTGCCTTGCCATCGACCTTTTCAGACGATGAAGTATCCCCACCCTGAGGAACGGCATAATCTGTTGGTGCACACTTTCTCGATGCATCATCTGCAAAATATTTCCCTGCCTCGGCATAGCTCAGAAGGAAAACCTTATCCTGTGTATTGTTTCCTCCTGTTGTATCCCAATCTCCGTACCCTTGACTATAGCTGTTATCAACTTGCGTCATAAGAATTGCTTTCTTCTCGTCTGCAGAAAACGCCTTGTTCAGAAACTCCGAGTTCAGCCAATTCCGAAGTGTACAT
>CADBRY010000246.1 GCA_902797195.1 uncultured Eubacteriales bacterium | reverse complement strand
GACTTAGAATCAGGTACGATCAACATTTTTCATCGGCTGTATTGAGTCTTGTAAAACAGGTATAATGACATCATTTGGTCTTGCCGTCTCTAAGCCATATTTGACATACAAAACCCGAATCTCAGCCAGATGCCGTTTGGACTAATTATGGATATGACTTAAAATTCTGGTGTCCTTTCACCCTCCTTAAAAATCACAAACCGTCTGAAACGGCCCTTCCTACACTTTCGAGAGACGGATACAGTGTACTGGATTGCTTTTCCGGCAATCCGAACTACTTTTATCATGATGCAACCAATAAATCACCAATCGTTGTCTCTGTCTCGAATGCGCGCCATGCGAATCTCTTCTTCGGTAACATTCTTTGTTGCCATGAGAAATTCAGCAGCTTTCTCGTCAATCTCCTCATCCCATCCGATCAGATAGCGGGTCAGAGGGTCAATAGTGCTGCCATGTAGCATGATGCTGTCAGGAAACAGCTTTTCCGCTACCTCCTTTACCCGTTCCGGATAATAATAATCAATGGCACCGAACTGATGAAGGAGCTCATGGACCAAGGTCACAACACACCTCTCGACATTTCCGCTGTACGCCACAAAGGACCATTCATCGTCTGAACTGTCTCGCTCACTACTCTTTCCAGCAAAGGAGCGAAAGTCTTTATTGAAGATAAAAACGACCGGGGCCTCATCCTTGCTAAATTTCTTCTCATAATGCTCTTGATACTGAGCGGCGCTCTGGTGACCATACTGCTCCAGCACGTCTCGCTCCACCTGGGGATAATTCTTCCGGTCATACTTCAGTTGGACAGAGACCTTGTCATAGGCGTAGGACATTGCAAGCTTATTATCGGAGAGGCCGCTCTGCGCCTTTATCAGTTCGGTGGCCTTCTTTAGCACTTGGACGATTGCATCCAAATCTCTGTCTTTCCATGCGCTGCCCTGCTCCTGGACCAAAAAGGCAACGATACAGACCTTGCCCAGCATCGCATTGCTGCATCCGCTGTTCATTCCGGAGAGTGCAAAGTGATTCCCATAGTCCTCTATGCAGAAGGGCACCTTCTCTTCCCCATCCCCGGGAGATGAAGAATCTGTGATTCCGGCCGTTGGGCGTACCTCTCGTTGTTTCATGATTGATCCAACTCCATTTTCTGTACTTGCAAAAGGCAGGTATCGTCCACATGGGAAAGATTGGATATCCCCAAGTAGAGAAACCATCGGTGCAAACTGCCTACCAGCCTCACACCCGTCGCTATGGATGGTAGGCAATCTTAGCCGATACTGGATACACGCTCTGATCCCATGTACGGGATAGCGTCATAAAAGCATCCGTAACTAGGAAGTAATCTTTGGTGCCACTACCGTCATTCCATGTCGTGTCCAACTGATAGTACTCCCCTTCAATCTTAACCAAATTCCAGGCGTGCCCACCGTTCACGGGGTCATTATCGCAGTATCCCACGACAAAATAGCAGTCTAACCCACACAAGTCGCAGAGAATCTTCACTGTTCTGGAATACCCGTCGCAGACGGCTCGTCCGTCATGAAGCGCCCCATAGGGCGTGTGATCGAGATCGAGATAGGGTTCCTCCGGATACTCTACTGTGTCACAGAGATATTGGTCGATGGCAACAATTTTCTCATAGTCCGTTTTGTTGCCCAGATCAAGGTCCCGGATGATCTGCTTGCTGCGTCTCTCAATCTCCTGCCGCATACTTCTTATCTCATCAGCGGTGCAGTTGTCAATGAAGATAAATTCCAGGAAGCAGACCGTATTCCCACTGCTGTTTTGCGTCCAAGAGGTTTTATAGCCATACAATCCGAAGGCATCGATCATATAGACGTTATCGACTTGATCGAATACGACATCATACAGAACGTCATCATTCAGCCAACTACCGGAGACCTCAAATGTGACGGACTCGTCCAAGTCCTGCAGCGCGTCATGGATGAGGGAGACTAGTTCTCCCTCTGAGGAGACCACATCCGAGACATTTCCAACGATTGTCTGGGCGCTGGCATCACCCGGATCGATCACGCTGCTGGGGATCGAACTCTGGGGCGGCTGTGCCAGACCGCTAACATAGTGCGCCAGCATCATGTCAAGAGTATCCAGAACGCTTTTCGGAGGGGAGTCCTCATTCAGATACCGGAGATAATCCTGTTCCAAATCCTGCTCTGTGGAATCCAGCGTGGCAGCTACATCAGGCCTGCACCCAGAGAGCAGAGTAAGTATGAGCACAGCAACTGCACAGAAGGTGAATATCCGCTTCAATGAACACACCTCCTCAAAGACGACAAATATGATGGAAAATATTCTTATCGGACTCTTGTCTCATACGTCGCTTCCAGTAACGATACCCCTCACCGTACGGGTCGTTCCGATCCTCCATATTGCTCTCCCAGAAGTCCGCATATACGGTATCGCCAAGGGCACGGGTGCATTGAATCTCTACATATGTGCTGTGACCCTCAATGTACTTCAAGTCAAGATGCTTCATATCAAGATTGGCATACTGCCAAGCGTGCGTAAGCTCATGCATCAGGGTCGAGAGAACGCAGGTGGCCGGTCCGCCCCGCTCTACCCAAAGTTCCCTCCGCCCCTCATTGTAAAAGCCGAGGATTCGTCTGTCCTGCATGCTTCCCGCAGCTTTCGCGATGGACGCAGCGGACTTAAAACGGATCTTGATCCCCCTGGGTAGGGTGATCGCATATTTGTTCTCCAGGGTGTCATAGGCCTGTTGAAGCAGTTCCTTGACCTCCTTTCGCTCTGTAGTCCTGTGCTTGTAACAGTCCTCGCACATGATCCTCTTATCATCGAAACGCCAGGCGGACACAGCCACCGTTCTGCCGCAGAAGCTACAGTGTTCCATGGCGGAGCTATCGAACACGATGGTCCTTCCGGCCAAGGCTTTTCCGGGGGCGGGCTTGCGTTGAGAGATGTGCTCCAGGCAATTGAACACGGTGGTGACGTCGAAAAAGCCTGGAATTTGATTGTAACCGAATTTCAGATAGGCGTGCCGCAGCGTGGGATTTGCCAAAGCCCAGTCCAGATAGCTGTGAAGGATGGAAATCAGCCTGGGAACATCATTCAGGATCGTCTCCAGGACTGCGTTTTCCACCCCACTGATATCCACCAGGTACAGATCAATGGAGTTTTCTGTGTTCGTCATCAGATCCGTTCCCTCCAGAGAGGGGAAAAGCTCCAGGATACTCCGCTTCATGGGCAGAACGAAATCCTCCGCTTCCAGCCAGTCGGAGGGGATTGGGTCTTCCCTGAGCTGACGTCCCGTATCCTTGACAAACAGTTCAGGGTCAAAGGCGTCGGTTTCCACGCCGGAAAGCACGAGGATATCCTGATAATTACGGGGAAGCACCGTCTCCATCAGTCCCCGGAAAAGAACGGTCAACAGTGCGGCAGAGCCATGGTACTTCGGGCCGAAGGAAAAGGAGATGCGGATCCGGAGACATCTTGTCTTTAATATCGTCTCGATGGGAGACTCCAGAACAGATCTGTGTGTAAAGTCAGAATTGAAATCAAGGCCGTTTTTGTGCACGAAATACCCCGTGATCCTTCTGATGATATCCAAATCAAACAGGTCGCAACGGACGTTGTCATCCGTCTTGGACTGCCTGGCAGGCCCAAAGAGGCTCGCCCGGGGGATTTCGAAAAGGGTGGTATAGCTCTCCTCCCGTTCTATGGTCTCCTCAGGCTCGACCCACACCTGTCCGTTGTCCACAGATCGGATGGTGTACCACTTCCCAGAGAAAGCGTGCATCTGCATGGGCAAGAAGTAATTATAGACAGACTGCGCTGCAATGGGCAAAATCTCATTGTGAGAGCCTGAAACACGCACATTTCTGACAGACATGGCGCAGACATCGTTGTAGATGAGTTCGCTGGCCAGGGAGACTTTTCTGGTATAAACATAGGAATACTGATTCTGGGAGGGATCCTCGTCCTTTCTGAACAGGGGGTATTCCTCGCTACCGAAGGTGAAGCACTGGTAGACATTGGCCGGGCTGCCAGCGGGGTACACAAGCTTCAGCGCCATCTCCAGCAGTTTTTCCACATTGTCTTCCTGCACACCAAATTGCTGCATATATGAGACGACCTCTTCACAGGTCATTCCGTCCTCCCACAAACGTACCAGAAGGGCCACAGAAGGTGCGACTAGGCCGCCGGAGATAAAGGGAACAAAATGCTGGATTCCCTCATAATCCTGGCAGAGAGCGCTGATGTTATCAGCAAAATAATCCCGGAGCATATAGGGGCGGGAGACGATATGGATCATAGCGCTGACATCTGCGCTAGTAGAGAGTGCAAGGCGGGTAACGTTTAACAGGTTGTTGTAGGCATCATACAGGATATCGAACGATAGCTCTTTTTCATGAAAGGCGGAGAGCGGGTTGTGGCGGACAATCGAGTCGATGCTGACGCTATCCTTCTTAAACGCCTTGTCGGACAGTTCCTGAATGTATGATTTTACTGTGGACCGATAGGACTCCAGAGGAACGCTCCCCGGTGCATGGATGTTGATCCTGGAGACATTCAGTGTGATTGCCAGAACGGCAATGGTATAGGCAACCCCGAAATCATTATAGAGATTCTCTGAAATAGCAGTCTGTGTCTTGTAGCTGGACTCCTGCCTCCAACAAAGAATACAGGCCCTTGCAGTGGAATTAAAGTTATTGTATAAGGCGATTTCCTGCCCGTCCAAAAGATCCTCAAGGACGTTTTTCGCATCGGTGCTGTTTTCAGGAAGAAAAAAGGCAAATTGAATGTTCCGCCTGGCCAGACTGCGGAAGAAACGACGGGAGAATATGTCCTGTCTGCAAATGATATCATAGGGGTGCAGCACCAGAACATCGTGGACGTACGCAAGGAAACTGCCGTATTCCTTAAAAAATGTGGGGGACGCGATTTCCTCCTCCGTACAGACTAGGATGTCTGCGTCCAGCTGATTGGCAGGCATCGTCATAACGTCATGGATTCGCCAGATGGGATGGACTTTATTGATGGCACGAAGGATCTCGCCGTACTGCGCTTTGATGTCCTCTACCTGGTATCGGGTATCGCAGATAATCAGCGCCTTCCGTCTCAGAAACAAGCTTTGCTGAAGGTAGGAAAGGTAATAATAATTGAACTCCCCCCGGTAGGAATCAAACACTGCGACGCTCTTCCCGTTGATTAGATCCGTGAGAGCGTTAACATATTGGGTGGAGAGGGGCTGGACAGCATTGTTCACATTGCGGCATATGGCGGAGAGTAGCTCCGGGGAATCCGCCAGATGCAACTGTTCCAAGTCTGGGCCGGAAAAGAGGGACCTGTCCACGATGTGGTCATTGAGATAGGTCGAAATCAGTGCGTCCCCTCCGAAAAGAGATTCGTAGATGGGGAGCATCTTCAAGTAATCTCCAACATGGCTCAGTTGGTTCTCTTCTGTTTCGAGCTCAGCATCGTCATTGCGGAGGTCTGACATCAGGAAAATAATCATCTGATCGAGAATGAATAAAGAAATGACAGGAATCAGATAGATGCTTTTAACGAGCTTTGAGATAAGCAGGTCGTTGATAATCAAAAGATCCAACTGCAGGTACAGAGGAATCACCACGGCCTCGATGAGTAGCAGAAAGCCGAACCAATTCCTCATCAGGCGAATCCACTGGCCGACGTTGTGCCCCACGAGCTTTAACGAGGCTTCATCCTCGTCGACATCGTAGAACAGGGAACTGACAAAAAGAAAGAATCTTCCGAGCCGGGAGCCCGCATTGAACCCGGGCTTCCTTGACACGGGACGCATCCAGATCCGGTGAAGGATTTCCACCAGAGCGCAATAAACTACGCTGAGGATCAAGCAGGAGAGCACCGTAACGACCCAAAAGAAGGCTGCGGAAATATTGGCTGACGGCATAGCGTAGAAAAGGGCAACTCTCACCACCGGGACTGAGAGGAAGATGTCGATCAGGCGCAACACTTCCACATAAAGAACCGTGGACAGGACGGCATATACAATCGTCACAAGAACCATCCTTATATGTAGCACCCGAAAGGCCGCTGTGAGTCTAGCGCGGCGGGAGATCAGGCACAACCCTATGGTCAGCAGAGAAAGGATAGCAGATATCGCAAAAAACATAGCATGTACTCCTAGGGCTGTCACAGATCGTTTCCTAGCAAGCAAGCACAAAAAACGCCGGGGCCCTTCATTTGAAAATAATCATCTGATAAAAGTCGCTGTGCATGGCATCATCCGCAAAAGAGGTCAGCGTAGGGACGTTTGTCTCGTTCTCTGCTCTGGCGTTCCGGATGAACGTGTCAAAGAAACGGAGATTGTGTAAAATGGTCATGATTTTATTCTGGTGCCACATTAGCCGGCGCTGGTTAAGGACCCTTGCCGCTTTCTGACGACTCTCCTTCGTGCCCCGGTCAAAGCAGCAGTAGTAATCCATGGCAGCATTGATATTATTCTCAAACTCTCTGGCGCGCTTAATGTAGTTCTCAAAAAACTGTTCCACCAGCTTTTTACATCGACCAAGGATCCCACGAATCTTTTTGTAATAATAGAGCCGCAGAGATAGAAACGTGGTTAAGAATAGAATGGCAACGATCAGGCCGTAACTGCCGAATACATTCCAAGTCTGCTCTTTAAGAAAAACAGTGTAACTGCTACCGAAATAGAAGCAGAGGACAGAAGCAAGGGCAAAAACGAACGTCCCAAGAAATGACGGAAGGGAGATAGCGCGGATGCATCGGAGGTACTGCCAAATCATTCGTTCAAAGCGGTCTAGCTGCTGCTGAAGCTGCAACTCCGCAGGATACCCAGGGAGATCGTTGATGGAATAATGGTTCAGCAAAGCAGCCAGCTGTTCCTCCTCCTTGAGCTGCTCCGCTGTTTTATGGGAGGGATTCACATCCTCCGTCTCAAATAGCGTGCTTTTGCGCCAGAACTCGGTGAACTCGCTGATGCAGGTCTCACAAAACTCCTTGAGCGCCTCGTCTGCCTGTCGGAGCAAATCACCCAGCGCAGAAAAAACGCTGTCGGATATGTCCAGCTTCATCAAATCCCTTACTGAGGGGGAGAGGGCCGCCTTCAGCCGACCAGTGGCGATGGCGTGGATCTTTTCCCTGAACTGGCCGGAATGATCGGATCTCGGATAGGAAAACTCCACTATTTTCTCACGCTCACCATCATTAGAGGACAGCGCCGCAGCGGCCTTGCTGAGACGGCTCCGATAGGTGACAATAATCGTCTTGACCTGATCAATATTGACGCTGAATCCAAGGAATGCGTCTTTGCTTACAAAGCGACTCACACGCCGCTCGAAGTCTTCATCGGAGACCTTTTCCGAGGCCAGGGCGCAAATATAGTGTACCAGTTTAAGATCTGTCCGGATCTTTTCTTCCAGGTCGCCGCCGAAGTAAGAGACCTCCATATGACGGATGCTGTCAAGGGCCTCATTACACGACATAAGCATGGAGGCGTACAGGTGCGCCCCGTTGCCGCCCCTGCTATCCTTCCCCTCCAGCTGGTTAGAAACAATATGAGAGAATGAACGGTGATAAAACGTCCGAAGGACCGGTGACTCGATGGCATCGATAAGCGGAGGCAGTGTGTTCTCAAAAGCTGAAGGCTCAGGAAGAGGCGGTTTTGGCAGGAGAGCTGATTGCAGGGCAGGATCATCGGAGCACAGCGCACGGCTGACCTCGTTCAAGTGCAGATAGGTCTTGTCATTGCTTCGATTCTGATCTGTTTGATCCACAAAAATGCACACATACCGAAACCTATTGTCGAAGCAGTTCTTCAGATACTCATGCAGATAGATCTTGACGAAAAAATTGTAGTCATAAAGCGCCAGAGGTCCGGTGAGATCCCTAGGGATAAGGAAAACGACTAGGCCCCGTGAGAGTCGGAAGGGATTTCTGTTAATCTCCTCCGTCAGCCACGCGCGTACTTGTCCAAGGTTGTCGAGAGAATCGACCGGGTAGCGGCAGAGGGAAAGATTGCCCTCTTTGATGTTTTTGTAAAAAAATGTCTCGTAGTGCGACATATCGATGCAATTCTTCATATCGACAACAAAAACTTTCATCGTATCCCCCCTTTTTTTACCTGGCCGCACTAAAGAGTGTGGCCAGATAAAAGCAGAAGCCAGCCTCGTCATTCTTCCAGCAGGAAATCCTCGCAGAGCATCCTAAACTCCCGGGCAGCGGTCTCCCTCTGGGAAAAGTTTTCCCCAATGGCATGACGAACCTGTCTCAGCAGTTCTTCGCTGTAGCCCCGCTGGTCGTTGGTCATCCTCATGCAGTAGTCGTACACATACTCGCTGAGATTATCCAGGAGGGCAGTAATAAGAACCTTGTCGTTGACCTCCCTGAAGATGGAATAGATTACATCGAGGATGTTGATTGGCTCGGTCTTCTTTTTGTCGTAGAGAAGCGTAAAGACCGTCAGAAGATTTCCCCGTTCTTCCTCCGTATATGTTCCGCCGATGAAACTGCGGATGGTGGGATGCTGCAGCAGCGTCTCCAGGGTGATTCCGTCCACGCGGATAGAATCATAGACAGTCTCCACGAGGTCGTTGTCTGCCGCCAGGATTTCCGAGACCACCAGGGCATTTTCATCCAGGACGTTGAAGAGCGTGGCAAAACTGCCCTTGGAGGCTGCTTTACCGCCCAGCTGCAGCCCGTCAAGGCGGGTTCCCTTGCCCTCCGGTCGCTTAAAGGCCCAGCGGGGCTTGTGATCAAGGGTGATATACTCGCAGCTACGGGAGGCTACCGCCAGCAAAAAGGCCTTTGCAATGTTTTTCTGCTCGTCTCGTTCATCATCCACGCGGAGCATCGGCAGATAGGCGTGGGCATGCCAACGCTTGTCAAGATGGGGATGCACTGTCTTCAGATAATCCGTGCTTCCGGTCCCGACATCGTGAGTGTCTGAAATTACGTTCCGCAAGCGGGCACTATATTCTTTCTCCGCTGTCTGGCCTTTCCTGTACTTATCCAGGTTTTCGATACACAGGTCATAAATCGAGGAGTAGCAAATCAGCTTTCTTGGATCATAGAAGTCGCCGTTGATGACGTAATATGTCGTGCCGCCGGGGAAGCCGAACTGGGCGGTCAGCAGGCCTCTGTTAATCTGGCCATTGACGCGGGGCTGGAGCATATCTACCGCACTGTCATGAATGCCCCAGTAGCAGCTTACCCGACCATCAATGGCGTTGGCGTTCGTAGTCCGGGTAAGTAGCTCGTTGACCTCCTGAGAAACCGTCTGGTAGGAAAGGTATGGGGTAGAAAGCTCTCTCAGTTGAGTGGCTACAGCCTGGAAGTAATCCGTAAAGGTGTAATTGTTTCCAGTGACAAACTGTCCGTTTACCTTCAGCATGTCCTTGGATTTGTGAACCATGTACTCTAGCTGCAAAGCGGAGACGATGTCCATCTTGATGTGAGCAAACTCCTTGTTTTCAAACTTTTGGGTCATAGGTTCAAGGATGGAGTGCTCAAACAGTTCCTCCATAGACAGAGGCTGTTGCACAAAGGCAGTTTTTGATTCCATGGCCTCAAGTTTATGGGTGTATTCAGACATGACCTCTGTGAAAAACGCCTCTTTCACGTTTTCGGGAAGGGTCAGAGATTCGGCATTCTTCAGTTGATTGTCAAACTTGGCATAGAGCCACTGCTTGCAGACAGGGTCGGCGCAGATATAGATATCTGAGTTCTGGATTCGCGGCTGCTCCCCTTCAAGGATCTCCCGTTCCTTTCTGCGGGTTGCCTGGATGGACTCCAGCTTACTGAAGAAATCCTCATAGATGTCGATCAGGACATCAATCCGCGCAAGAACACTGGTATAAACCCCTTGTCTCAGTTCTAATTCAGACATAGCATTGACCCGAGCCACATGTCCAGCAGTGTCAGCAACGATCCTTCGAACTAGCTGGTTATAGTCGGACGAGTTGATCCCGGCGAAACTCAGCAAACCGGGGTTGGTTCTGTTAATGGCCTCGGCAGGATTCTCGATGACAGTGTCTACCCGCCCATCCTTGAACTTCTCCACATAGTAATCTTTATGGAAGATTGTCTCCCCCTCTGACTCCCGGAACCCGGCCAGTTCCGAATTGCACTGGGCTACCTGCTGGGTCAGCATATCCTTGAGATAATACAGGATATATCGTGCGATGATGGGGTGCTTATCCCGCAGCGCGGCATAGATCGAGTAAGGATACTTGCCGGGATCCCGGTAAATGGAGGCAATGGATAGATCATTGGGAAGAATCGCGTTGATACAGCCAGCGGACAGTTCCCCGACTCGCTTCTTTGCGTCCTCTTCGTACTGACGAAGCAGATCCAGCTTACCGGTAACATAGGTTGCTGCGCTGTCCTGATCGTTTTTCATCTTCTTCATCTGCGCCTTGCAGTTGTTGCCCTGCTGAATCAATTCTTCTGACAGGAACTGATCATTCAGATGGGCCTGGATCGCTAGGAACAGATGGTGGCCATGATTGACCATTTCAACGACGTCATTACCCTGCTCGTCTTTTCTGCGAACCTGTGAGACCAGTTCTCGCTTCAGAAGGTTCAGCTCCATGGGAACGTTGTGTTGCTGAGGGTCTGTAAGCTGGTCAAATACCTCCCGGTACTCCTTTCGAGGATCCTTCGGTTCAATGGAGGGGTTTGCCGCCATCTGGCGTTTATGCTGAGCCATATTGGCTTCGACCACATGATCGAATCGGAGCCAGTAGTCGTTCAGAATGGTCTCTGCATAACGGAGGGTACAGTAGCGTAGATTCTCGCTTTCAGGATAGATTGCTTTGGAGATGCCAGCACTACAGAAGCGGTTCATGCCGTTGCGCTCCACGGCGCTGACAATCAAGTTGTCCTCGCTGGAGAAGAGGTTCGCAGTCATGTCCCCGGCAAACAGCTGGGATGTGACGATCTCGGCGGCCTTGGAGATGTAATCGTCAAATTCGCCGATATTTTGTCCCTTAACGTTGCTCTTTTCCAGCAAGAAAAGGAAGTCGTACGGAATCTGCCGGGCCATTAGGGTCGGATCCTCTGCGAACTTCCCATTTGCGCGGTGATAGTGCTCGATGTCAATCTTATTTGTCCCCCGCTGATAGGTCTGGGCCATATTGAAGGCATTGAGCTCCCGCAGGAAGCCATATGCATTAACATAGACCGCACGCTTCTTTTCGTCGGTGTCCTGGACCTCTTCAACGATATCCGGCATAAGAAAAAGGCCGCGCACCAGCACCCGGGGCATATTCGCCAACTCATCCACCAGATCCCGGATCAGGAAGGGGAGTTGGATGCCCATGCCGGAGCCTGTGCCACCGCTGACAGATCCCACGATCATGACCCGGATCATGGAATGCAAATTGCTGCCGACGTTGCGGTTCACATCTTCTATGGCGTCCTTAATCGTGTCAAAGCGGTGGCTGGCCTCGCTGGCCAGAGCACCCAGGCGGGAAACGGAGCGAATCTGTCCGGCACCCTGAGTAAGGTTTTTCGCGTTGATCAAAGGGTTGGGCGGGAACCATTTCACAAAGGACTTGTTCTGTCTGAGATAATCGCTGACCGTCATATTCTCACTGGTCTGGACATAGGCAAGATTCTGGGCGATGGACTTGCTCAGGTCGTTTACGTTGGTATCCAAGACCAACAGACGCACAAAGGACTTGTCCTGATTCCGCAGAATGTGGTCAACGCCCCGGACGATCTGTCCGCCGATTCCGCCGATTCCAATCAGAACAGTAGGAACCTGTGTTGCATGTTTACTCATAGTAGCCCTCCTTTAACATATTGGAGATTCGATCACAATACAATATTGCCCTAAGGGTAAAATGTCACGAATAAATGTACACTCCGAATCCGGACAGGCTCAGTTATCGAACCAGAACTTATGGCGCTGTTGGCCGTCCCGGATAAACAGAGTAGCATCCATTTCCGTCTCCCGCTCAGGATAGGAGCCCGGTGCCGCAGAGCTTGCCGTGGACACTCCCTTCCCCTTTACATTACGAACTGTAAGATAGGTATTGCCTCTCCGAACCAATGACCTGTTCCCGGTGAAGGTATAACCGCAAAAGCTCACTCTGGCGGAGAACGGCAGGAACATCAGGATAAATTTGACTAGGAACAGGATGGGATGCCTCTGTCGGAAAGCACCGACCCAGTTTAGCTCGATGCTCTCGGACTCGCGAAATGTCCAGGTGCCCAGAGAGTTTTGTTTCCCGAGGCCATGAACAAGCGTTTCCCCAGGGAAATGCTTCTTGAACAGCAACCACCAAATCAGATAGAGGGGAATCACCAGCTTGAGCAACTCAACCACGAATTGATCTCCGTATTTGAAGGTCAGAGACTCTTCCTCTTGGACACCATCGATCTCCGCCCGGATAGACTGCTGTCCGTGATGCAGCGCATAATAGAGGAAACTGTGGTAATACCACGGTTTTTTGCTGGGGTAGACCAGGAAGGAGCCGTCGTCCTGAACTTCGACTTTATAATTATTAAAATCCAAACTCAGTCCGTTTCGGAAATCGGATTCCTTGACTAATGCGCTCACTTTATCGATGGGCCCGTCTTCTGTGTACAAAGTAAAACGGATGCCGGTCCTGTTTTCCCCCAGTTTGGAGATGTACACGACGTCTTCGCCGTCTGTGTTCCCATTTTTGTCTTTCTGCCGCACTGAGCCGTCACCCACGACCTCTGCGGTCATCCTGCTGATTTGAACAGAAAGAGGAGAAAAGGACACAGAGGATTCCAGATGAAAGTATCCGGGCAACTCCAGAGATGCCGTGACAGTATGGGATCCTCTCTCAGCGGAAACCGGGGAAAGTTCAAGAGAATCGGCCGATGAGACGGTCTGTCCGTCCAACGTGTGCTCTGTCTTTTTCACTACGCCGCCGGGGAGAAGGGATTCCGACACAAGATTGTTGGTTCCGAACTCGTACAACTCCGCCTTTGCCTCTAAACCTTCCGCCCCCTCCGGGATGGATGTCAGGTCACTTACTGGCATCCCATCCTGCAAAAGATTCAAGCGAAGATAGAGCGCCGGCTCAAACATAATCAAAAGATCGTCTTTTGAAAGTTCCTCTGAAAACGAGATAGTATACTTGCCAGCGGGGATATTCCGTGTTTCCTCCCCGGCCAGGGTTGCCTCCCCAAACAATCTCATGGAATCCTCCGTGGAGCCTTCTGCGCCGGGGTTTGACGGGTCAGGTGCGCTGATCGGTATCTTGGATTTGATCGGGACCGACGCACCCTCGATCGTTTTCACGTCCACGACCTCTGCCTTTGTGTTTTGAGTCAGGATGCCGATGGTTAGAAGGGGAATGTCGGAGTTGACGGTAACGGTCTTTCCATCCACAAAGGTAATATCGCTATCCTCCACACGGAACCGGCCAGAGACCTGGGAAGAGATGGAGAAAATGCTACTAACGATTTCGACGCCGTCCTTCGCCGGGAGAATCTGGATATTTTGATGAGAGGCGGAAGGCGTATAACTGCCGGAATCGTCCCGGATCGTCATGTACATAACATGAGGCTCGCTGCCGTTACTCATCTTTGTTGAAGCAAAGTCATCAAGCGTATTCTGCACCTCGGACATCTCAACGTCGGTAAAACCGCCGTCGGTAAAGACAACCAGCCAGAACTGGGCGTTCGGATCCTCCTCCCGGATCCCCTTCAACTGACTGACAGCCGTTTCCACGGACTCAAAGGGGGTGCCACCCATATCCGAATGCTCGCGTACACGCCGTACTGCTGAAGCAAGGTCAGAGGAATCGATCTGCGTACTTCGGGAGGGCTGGCTCATATAGACCAGGAATAATTGGTCTCCCTGATTGAGCATCGCAGTGAAAGCCTGCATCGCATAATTGGCATAGGACCAGTTGTCGCCCGTCATACTGCCGGAATCGTCATAAACAACAGCAATGACCTTATGGTTGCGAACTGGTACAGAGTCTTCTGCACGCGCAAAGCCAGAAAAACACGACGAGAACAACAAGATGACGATAAACAGACCGATGATAGTATTCTGAATCGAACGCATATAATCAACCATTCCTTTATTAACATTTCAGGACACAATGATCATCAAGAAGTCGAAGCAAGCAAACAATGTGAAAAGAAGAGCTTTGGGAAGAACAAACGACTATTCGGTAATATCAGTAATAATTATAGCGAAAAACAGTGAGATCCGCAAGAACTAATTACTGTTACTTGCTTAGCTGCAAACCTCACCCGGCCCCCGCCTTCGCTGTGAGGCCCTGATTGATGCCAACAGTGAGGCCCTGATTGATGCCAACAGTGAGGCCCTGATTGATGCCAACTACACAGTGAGGCCCTGATTGATGCCAACTGTCTATTGTGCTTTTCAGCTCATTATGATATTATCAATATGTAATATGACTTTCAGTTACGATGGGAGGGATTGTATTGAGCCGAAAAACAGAGGGACCATATAGTTATCATACTTTTATGTATCCCTTTCTCTGGGACAACGGTGGGATCATCGATCAGAAGACATTTCTGAGTGCTTTGGACAAAAAGCTCTGGATACCAGACTATGTTGTTTCCCGCCAGGGAAAGCTAAATATCCTCAGTCGGTCCAACGAAGACTGGAGGCAAGATCACCAAAATCTTGAAAAGTATCGTTCCTTTCAGTACTTTAATTCCGCCACAAGGAAAGCCCTTTTCCAGGATCTGGACTCAGACAAAGACGAACTGCCTATTGTGGACTGCCGCCAGTTGATACTAGGCAAGGAAGAGGAAACAGTTTGCCAATATGTT
>CADBRY010000245.1 GCA_902797195.1 uncultured Eubacteriales bacterium | reverse complement strand
CAGAGCATGCCTCTGAGCAGGCCGGCCAGGGCATCCCCATCCCTGTCGGAATCGTTTTCACCCTCTATGAGGGCGTATTCAAAAGTGATCCTTCTGTGGGTCTTTTCCGTGTAATGACGGGCTGCCTCCAGGAGATCTTTGATGGGATATTTTCTGTTTACGGGCATCAATCGGCTCCTGCTTTCGTCGTCGGTCCTGTGAAGGGAAATCGCAAGATTTACCTGGGGGAAATCTTCTGCAAAGGCAAGGATGCCCGGGATGATCCCGCTGGTGGATACGGTCATGTTCCTCCAGCTCATGTTCCTTCCCTCAGGATCGTGGAGCAGATTCAAAAACCTGCTTAGGTTATCATAATTGTCAAAGGGCTCTCCCATACCCATGACCACTATGTGATCGACCTTTTCTCCGGAACATCTCTCCCCTTCGAGAAGCTGCCCCATCATTTCACCGGCAGTCAGGTTTCTCACAAATCCGCCGAGGGCTGAAGCGCAGAAGGCGCATCCCATACGGCATCCGATCTGTGATGAAAGGCACATGGTGTTGCCGTACTTATACTTCATCAGAACCCCTTCCACATATTCCGATGAGATCCGAAAGAGGAACTTTCTGGTTCCGTCTTTTTTATCCTCCATCACTTCCGCAATGGATACCCTTCCCGGCACCGTCTGTTCTTCCAGCTTCTCTCTGAAAGCTTTTGGCAGGTTGGTCATTCTGTCGAATATGCCCGATGCACCTTCCTCAGGATCGGCTCCGCCCCGATCCTTTTTTCCACACGGGCCAGCTCCGCCCTTTTTCTTTTCATCGGAGCTTCCGTAGATCCATTTGAATAATTGTTTGCCGCGGTAGGGTTTTTCTCCCAGTTCCGCGGCAAGTCTCATCATATCTTCTATTGTCAGATCAAGCAGGTCCTGCTTCATTGAAATCTCTAAACCTTTCTGACACCGAGTCCCGTTGCATGTCCATTGAGTTTGACCTCATCCAGTCCGTCTTTTTCCTCAATGTCCACGGCAAGAGTTTCTTTCTTGATATAGTCTCTGTATTCTTCCACAGCAGCCTTCACATCATCGTCGCCCTTCATATAGATGACGATGTTGTCCATCATCTCATAGTCTTCCTGCTTACGCATCTGCTGTATCTTTGAAATGAATTCTCTGGCCAGACCTTCTTTTTCAAGCTGAGGAGTTATGGTGGTGTCCAGTATGGTGAACACATTGTTCTCCATGGCCACCGCGAAGCCTTCCTTGGCGCTTATCCTCACGTCCACCATGTCAGAGGTAATCTCAACCTCTTCACCGTTAAGGTCCATCTTGATGCTGCCGTCCTTTTCAAGCTGTGACACCACCTGAGCCGGGTCTGCCTTAGCCATGGCTGCACCAAAAGCTTTGATGCTTTTGCCCAGTTTCGGACCTGCCACCTTGAAGTCAGGCTTAAGGCTGTATTCCATGTACTCGTCCAGGTTGTGGGCAAAAACCACTTCCTTGATATTGAGTTCTTCTTTGATGAGGGGTGTAAGATCACCGATCGTTTCCTCATATCTTCCGTCGATGAGAACTTCAGACAGAGGCTGGCGAACCTTGATCTTCTCCTGCTCTCTCGTTCCTCTTCCAAGGGTAACGAGGGTGCGCACCAGATCCATTCTCTCTTCCACCTTATCGTCTATGAGAGTTTCATCGAACTTGGGGAAGTAAGCAAGGTGGACCGATTCTTCTCCAGTGAGATTCACATACATCTCATCGGAGAGGAATGGTGCAAAGGGCGCCATTGCCTTTGCAACTCCTACTAAAATCTCATATGTGGTGGCATAGACGGCCTGCTTGTCAGCATCCATTCCCTCGCCCCAGAATCTGCGTCTGGCTCTTCTTATATACCAGTTTGAGAGGTCCTCTCCCACGAAGTCCTGGATGGCTCTTACGGTCTTCATGTGATCGTATGCATCCATTGACTCGGTCACGTCGCGGATCATCCTGTTGTATTTTGAAAGGATCCATCTGTCAAGCTCCGGCCTCTGATCGTAGGGCACGTTCAGGGACTTGAAATCTATATCATCCTCGTTTGAGTAAAGGACGAAGAAGTTGTATACGTTCCTGATGGTTCCGAAGAACTTGCTTACTATCTCTATGAGACCCTTCTCGTCGAACTTTGTGGGCGACCAGGCGGGAGATGTATGGAGAAGGTACCAGCGTGTGGCATCGGCTCCGTACTTGTCAAGCATCTCAAATGGATCCACGGTGTTGCCCACATGCTTTGACATCTTCTTGCCTTCCTTATCAAGGATAAGATCGTTTACAAGAACATTCTTGTAGGGGGAAGTTCCCTTGATGAAGGTTGAGATTGCCATAAGGGAATAGAACCAACCTCTGGTCTGGTCGATCCCTTCGCAGATGAAGTCCGCCGGGAACAGCTCATCGTCAAACTTCTCGCTGTTTTCAAATGGATAATGCCACTGGGCAAAGGGCATGGCTCCAGAGTCGAACCAGCAGTCCATGACCTCCGGGATCCTCTTCATGGGTTTACCGCAGTGGGGACATGTTATGGTCAGCTCATCCACATAGGGACGATGGAGCTCTATGCTTTCATCTATGTCTTCGTTTACCTTTTCCACAAGTTCGCTGCGGCTTCCCACACACTCAAGGTGACCGCATTCGCAGCGCCAGATAGGTATGGGTGTGCCCCAGTAACGGTTTCTTGAGATCGCCCAGTCCTTGACTTCTTCAAGCCAGTTTCCGAAGCGTTTTTCTCCAACGAAGTCCGGATACCAGTTCACCTTGTTGTTGTTCTCAACAAGCTGATCCTTCAGCTTGCTCATGGCGATATACCAGCTGGGTTTTGCGTAGTAAACAAGGGGTGTTCCGCATCTCCAGCAGTGGGGGTAGTTATGCTCCAGCTTTGCTTTGGAGAAGATCTTGTTTTCCTCCGCAAGCCACTTGATGATATCCACATCCAGGCCCTCTTCCATAACGAAGCGTCCCTTCCACGGGGTATCAGTATAGCGACCCTGTTCATCCACGGGCTGGACTACGGGAAGGTCGTACTTCCTTCCGCACTGATAGTCGTCCTCACCAAAGGCCGGTGCCGTATGGACGATTCCCGTACCGTCTTCAGTGGACACATAGTCCATGCACGTTACGAAAAATCCTTTTTTATCTGTCTTGCAGAAAGGCATGAGCTGTTCGTATTCCACATACTCAAGGTCTCTGCCCTTCATTTCCTCGACGATCTCGTATTTTCCCTCGCCTAAAACTTTATCTGCAAGTCCCTTGGCAACATAAAAGAGATTGCCCTCTTCGTCGCCTTCAAGCATGCGTGCTTTGATGTAGTCGATATCCGGGCCCACAGTCAGCGATACGTTCGATGCCAGAGTCCAGGGGGTGGTAGTCCATGCCAGGAAGTATT
>CADBRY010000244.1 GCA_902797195.1 uncultured Eubacteriales bacterium | reverse complement strand
TACATTGTTCTTATGGTTTCTTCTTCGAATATTTCCGAAGGCTTTCCGTAACGGAATATCTTCTCACCCTTCACGCAGACTATCCTGTCGGAGATCTTCTCTGCCAGGTCTATCTCGTGAAGGGACATGATCACCGTTATTCCCTTCTCTCTTGCCATTTTCTTCAGTATGGAAAGCAGCTCCAGCTTATGCCTTATGTCCAGAAATGAAGTGGGCTCATCCAGTATTATAATGTCCGGCTGCTGACATATGGCCCTTGCCAGAAGGACTCTCTGCCTCTGACCGTCGCTTATGGCGTTGAAGTCTTTCGGGCCTATATCCGATGCGTGGACAGCCGCAAGTGACTCCTCCACTATCCTCTCATCTTCCTCGGTAAGTATCCCCAGTCTTCCCGTATAGGGATATCGTCCCGTTGCCACTATGTCGTGGCATGTCATAAGCTCCGGGCGCATCCTCTCAGTAAGCACCACCGCCATCTTCGAGGAAAGCTGACGGTAGGAATATTTCCTCAGATCTTTACCGTCAAAGATCACCTTGCCGTCTATGGTCTGGAGCTGGCGGGTTATGCTCTTGAGTATTGTCGATTTTCCAGAACCGTTGGGACCTATCAGGGTTATTATCTCCCCTTTTGTTATGCCTATTTCAATGTCCCTTATGATTGCCTTTCCATTATACCCAACGGAAAGTTTATCAAGAGTAAAGTAGGTATCCTTCATGCTCCCCACCTCCTCTTGCGTATCATCATGAATATGACCACCGGTGCTCCGAACATTGCGGTCACCGTACTTATATTCAGCTCCATGGGCGCGAAGGCCATCCTTGCGATCAGATCGCACCACATGCAGAAAACGCCTCCCCCAAGGAAGGTGGCGGGAACCACCACAAGTGGCCTGGCAGTCTTAAGGGACATTTTTACCAGGAATGGTACCGCGATCCCCACAAAGGATATGGGACCTGCGAAGGCGGTGACACACCCTGAAAGCAGGCTTGAAAGAAGGATGATCGCCGCTCTGAATCTCTTTACGTTCACTCCCATGCTCTGGGCATAGGCCTCCCCAAGCTGAAATGCTCCTATGGGTTTGGACAGGAGAAGGACCATGATGAAGGAAGCCCCGATCACTATGAAGGCCACCGCCACGTTCCCCCAGCTTGATCCGGAAAAACTGCCAAGGGACCAGTCTCTTAAGTTTACGATGTCCGAGTCATCGGCAAATGTGACGATAAAATCTGTAATGGCCGAGCAGATGTAGCCCACCATTATTCCCGCCACCAGAAGTGAAGCCATGTGATCCACTTTTCTGGATATGAGAAGTATTATCAGAGTGGAAATAAGAGCTCCCACAAAGGCTGCTATAACAAGGGTCCAGGAGGATACATGGGAGAATCTGCTGAGAAAGACTATCATGGTTATGGCCACGATCATCTTGGATCCTGAGGAAATACCCAGGACAAAGGGTCCCGCGATGGGATTCTCAAAATAGGTCTGAAGGAGGAATCCCGCAAGGGAAAGGCCTCCCCCAAGTATGGCTCCCATGAGTATCCTGGGAAGCCTCAGTTCCCATACTATGTCTACGTTTTTTTCGTCGGCGCCCCCGTGTGTGAGGATTATTCGGAAAATCTCTCCCGGAGAAATATGGACGCTGCCCATATTGATATTCAGTACTATGACCACAAGAAAAAGAATGGTCATTATAAAGAATACTATTGTGTACCTTGTTCTCCGCCTGAAGTTTTCCTGATGAAATGCTCCCGCAGACATGTGATTGTTATCCGATTCTCTCATTGTCATTCCGCCTTTTCGGGAACCTTCATAAGAAATGTCATATCTTTGGCATTTCCGTCGATGAGCATAATGTGCATGTCGTTGATCAGCTGCCCCATGATATCCGTCGCCTGGTAAAGATATTTATCGGTGGTCCAGACATTGCCGTTTTTCACAGCCTTGAACTTGCTGAAAAGCTCACTCTTGTCCGTAAGATCCTCCATGGATTTCAGGGGGCTTTCGATGCTGGCATTGTATATCAGATAATCCGCGTCGGAGGCCTGTTCATAGAATTCCTCCATGGACAGTTTTACCACGGCGCTTCTGCTCTCTTCGTTGGGGTTTTCAAGGTTTTCAAAAATATATTTTCCTCCGGCTATCTCTATCATCTTCGGTATGTAGTCGTCGGATGCTCTTACAATGGCCTGATCCTGTGAATTCAAGTAGAAAAAGGCAACGGTCTTCCCGGTATTCTCTATGCCTTCAAGATCGGAAATGACTTTTTTCTGTTCCTCAAAAAAGGCATTGGTTTCCTCCTCTCTGTCGAGCATGGCTCCGTATACCTTTATCCATTCACTCCTGCCCAGGGGATGGGATTCATAGCTCGACTGGTCTATGAACACGGGTATCCCTATCTCCTCAAGCTTCTCCTGAACCGCAGGTGTGTGCAGTATCATGGTTGATTCCACAGCCAGATCGCAACCCTTCTCAAGGAGCATCTCGTAATCGGGCTGACTGTATTTTCCCGCATATATGATGTCTCCTTTTTCCATGGCTTCTGCCGCCTCATCTATATACCAGTCCTTCCGGTCGGTGGCTGAAAAGGCAATGGAATCCAGCCCTCCCGCCGCAGATATCAGGGCCATGGAGGCGGATGCGGCCAGATAGATGTCATCAAGAGGTTTTTTTAACACGACCATGTCCTGAGGCAGGTTTTTCGGTTCCCTGCCCCCTTCCGGGATCAGAAGATAATCCCTGTACTGCCCGCTCTCATTGTCCTGGATATGGATCACCTGATAACCGTCGCTGTAATCGTAGATATCAAAACCACGTGCGTAATCCTTGTCCTCTGTGGACAGATACTTCAGCCCTTCTATTTCCGGCGCTGTGTTCTTTTCCGCCTCTTTCTCCCCGCATCCCCCGAGAGTAAACATCAAAAGCAGGATGACAAGTATCATCTGCCATCCTGCAACATTTTTTTTATTGGTTCTTTCTAAGCTCATTTCATCATCCCCTGTAAATCAGAATCTTTTCCCTTCATCCGCTTCTGCTTTCCAGGTTTCCCGAGACTGTCGGGTGGTTGCCTTTACAAACTGTTTTTAGAAAAATACCGATGGTATGAGAGTTACGGCCACCGCAATACACAGCAGTATCACGACTATTCTGACTGCCCATACCTTTACGGGAGAATGATGACTCTTGAAATTATTCTCCTGTGTATTTTTGTTTTCTGTTTTTTTATACCTTTTACTGCTCATCTGGTCCTCGCATCAGTTGATCTTTATAATATCAGAAAATCCCGTAACGTCGAAAATCTCCATCACAGTATCATTGACTCCGATGATCTCCATTTCCCCCTGTCTGTTCATAATCTTCTGGGTTGCAAGCATAACTCTGAGACCTGCGGATGAAATGTATTCCACTCCTGTAAAATCGAATGTGAGGCTCTCCACTCCATCTAAAGAGTTCTTCAGTTCCTCCTCAAGGGTCGGGGCTGTAGATGTATCTATCCTTCCCTTTACCGCCACTGTTAAACTTTTTTCATTTTGGATCTTGCTGACTTCCATTGATATCTCCTTTTACTTCTGTTTCAATCAACACATGACTAATTATCTCACATCTACCGTACAAATGCCACAAAATCATTGAAAGTATCTGAATACGCCTTTGACTTTGCCGAGTATCCTCACATCATCGACTATGATAGGCTCCATTGTGGGATTTTCAGGCTGAAGGCGCACATGACCATCTTCCCTGTAAAAGGTCTTCACCGTAGCCTCGCTCTCCAGACCGTCTACCATGGCAACCACTATCTCTCCGTTTCTTGCGGTCTGCTGCTGTTCCACAAGAATATAGTCTCCGTCCATTATCCCCGCATCTATCATGCTTTCTCCTCTTACGGTCAGCATGAAGCTGTCTCCGGTACCCTCAACAAACCGGGAAGGCACGGGGAAGCTGTCTTCTATGTTCTGTTCGGCCAGTATTGGTGTTCCCGCGGCTATCCTGCCAACTACGGGAATGTCGACTATATCGGTTCTTTCAACCTGTCTTTCCGCCGCCTTACCTCCGCCGGCAATAGACTGTGAATGGGGATCGGTCCTCTCCCCGGTCTTTGGATCGACTATGAGCAGTGTCCTTGGCTTGGCGGGATCCTTTCTGATGTATCCCTGCTTCTCAAGACTTGCCAGATCCTTGTGTACCGTGGATGTGGATTTTATCATGAGGGATCCGCAGATCTCCCTGACCGTAGGCGGGTAGCCCTTTTCTTCGATTTCCTTCTTTAAAAAGTCCAGTATCCTCTGTTCTCTTTCCTTCAACATCCCGAGATTCTCCTTTTACGTGACAGTGTTATAACTATCTCGGGGATATTGTAGCATAAAAAAAGGCCGCGGGCAAACAAATGTTTGCACACGGGATTCACTTCCATATAAGGTCTTCAGCTTTTCCCTCTTTATTGACGGTCTGTATTTTCAAAGTCTTCCTTACGTGATCTATTCTTTCATTCAGCTCTTCCCGGCTTTCGCCGTAAAGGATTATGGCGTGTCTCTGTCTTTTGTCATGGAAAGGCAATGATTTCATTCCAACATGTACATCTTCCATGGTAGTCTTCACCACATAGGGAAGTTCTTCCACCTCTTTTTTCCCTGCCACGGATACTATCTCCCCTTCGGGAATATAGAAGGCCACATAACCGCTGTGGCATTTTCCCGTTTCAAATTCCGGAATCTCCTCAATATCTCCCAGGGCGATATTTATGAGGAATTCCGATGTGGAAAGCCCCGTCTGCAGCTGAGCGATATATGTGGATATATACGTGCCGCCTCCTCTGGGCGCCGCTTCCACCAGATATATATTGTCATCTTTATCCAGAATGTATTCGTTGTGAGTCAGTCCCTGTCTCAGGCCCAATCCTTTGACGATCTCCCTGTCCATTTCAAGGAGCCTGTCTATGATCTGAGGATCCTTTACCGAGGGGTAAAGCCTTGTTGTGGATGCAAAGACATTTTCAAATGATTCCAGATCCGCATACATGAGGGTCTTCACTTCGCCTCCAAGAACGATATCATCCACCTCAAGCTCCCTGCCTTCAATAAAACGCTCTATCAGGACTTCCCCCGTGCGGGAGTATTCCCGGGCCTCACGGAAGACATCATCTATCTCAGCCGGATCGTTGACCTTTACAACGCCCTTGCTTCCTTCGCTGTCCGAAGGTTTTATTATGGCGTGGGAACCCAGAGCCTCCATGAACTCTTTCGCCTCCTGTGCACCGGATACTTTTTTGAACTCTATGGTAGGGATCCCCAAAGCCTTGCAGGTTTCTCTGGTTTTCAGCTTATCGTTGAAGAGCTCAATGCTTTTCCTGCTGTTGCCCGGAAGCCCCAGTTTTTCTGAAACATATGCCATTGAGAGGAGAGGCATATCCGTCTCGTCGGATATTATTCCATCGATCCCCTCTTCCCTTGCCGCCCGGAGCACCCCTTCTTCATCCATGATATCGCAGTCGATAACTTTATCGGCAAGGGCCATGCCGGGGTAGTCTCCCGGTGAGACAACGATGGTGTACAGACCCATTTCTTTGGCTTTGCTGATAAGGGGCACCTGATAAGTACCCGCTCCCAGGATCATTATTTTCCTTTTTTCTTTGTTGTCAACTGTCATTTCTTCTTCAGTTCCTCTTTGATTTTAGTTGTGCTGATTTCGGGAGTACGGGGCAGGTATACCACCTGGACCCCCTCTTTCTCCAAAAAGTCGAACTTGCCTTTCCAGTCATCGCCGATCACAAAGGTGTCCACATGATACTCCTTGGCATCGGACAGCTTCTGATCCCAATTCTCTTCCGGGATGACCAGATCCACATACCTGATGGCTTCCACCAGCGCCTTCCGCTGTTCGTATGAAAAATAGCATTTCTTTTGCTTTTCCGACCAGTTGAATTCGTCAGTCGACACGGCAACTATAAGGTAGTCTCCATATTCCCGCGCCCGCTTCAGCAGATTGATATGACCGTAATGAAGCAAGTCAAACGTTCCGTAAGTTATTACCCTTTTCATCGAGAATCTCCTTTCAGGCTCTCCCTTTTTTTATTCAAAAATACTATGTAAATAACCGCAAATATCCCCGTGGCCACAGCCATGAGCGCCGAATACAGTATGGATGCTCCCCGTATTCCAAAACCCCTTACCGCATAGTCCGATGCGATCCAGGCGGCGATGGCGGGTATAACATAACCAATTGTAAGATACTTCTGTTTTTCCATGACCGTTATTACGACGGTAAATAAGTTTACCATGGCCAGCATACCTCCGCCAACCATCAGTATGGCCAGGTCGCCGCGGAATTCCATAAGATCTGTTCCGTATATCCATCCCAGAACGGGGCACCCTATGGTCAGGGCCACAAGGATGGCCGCTGCGGCTATGCCTGAGATTATGAGGGTCTGCCTCAACACCATTTTCCCAAAGGACTTTATCTCACCCCCGTCCCATCTTCTGGCCAGAAGCCCTATAAGGGGATTGAAAAAGAAGTTTGAAAAAAGTCCTATGGCAAACACGGGCATGAATATATAGTTGTACTGAGCCTGATCGCTGTCCGCCATACATGCATCTATGGCATATTTAGGCGCGTTGCCAACATAGAGCAGAAGAAAACTCCCCAAAAACAAGGGGAAGCAGTCCACCGTTATCTTGATTATGCTTTCCCGACGAAAGGCAACCTTCGGGTATCCGAAGGCGCTCATGACGATCACGCTTGAGCAGACAAAACCCAGGCCCGATGATATTAGCCAGACGATGGATGAGATAAGCAGGTTTTTGGTTATTATAAGTGCGGCGGCGCACCCTATGATTCCGGACATGGTCCTGAAGAAACTGGTCTTTGCCGCAATGTCCAGCCTCTGCATCTGCTGGAACCTGCCGAAGTATACCTCGGAATAGGCTTCGATCAGTTTGATTATGCAGACGATCATTATAATGGAAGTTTTTTCCACGGAATGGTTGCTGCTGATGTTCTGAAAAAACACCGCCACAATGCTTGCCACAAGCATAATGGCACAGGTCATCAGCTTATGGGTGTGGTAGTCCGTAAAAGATGATTTTTCATTGATATCGCTTATCTGATATCTTCTTACACCGAATTCACCGATGAAGTACATAAGACTGCCTATTGCGTAGGCAATGGAAAATACACCTGCGTCCTCAAGGCCGTTGGTGTGGCCTATGACTATGAGAAGGATCGCGGACTGCAGCGCAAATGCGGTTGCGGACAGAGTGTTCCACAGATAACTGTCCCTTGATATATTGGAGCTCTTTATGAAGAGGTTTCTGTATCTGTCCACTATTCCTCTTTCCCATCTTCTCCGCTGACTATGATGTCACGGATGATATACTGAGGGTTCCTGTTGAGGGACAGGTATATGCGTCCCACATATTCTCCTATCACTCCCAGTATCAGGGTGATAATGCCTCCTATCAGAACGACTGTGGCGATTATGGACGACCAGCCGAGAGCCACATCGTCATGGATCAGTCTGTTGATAACAATGCAGATAATTATTATAAATCCCACCAGTGACATCAGCATTCCAAGAATGACCGCGATGCGCAGGGGTTTGATGGAAAATGTGGTAAGTCCGTTTATCCAGGTGGACAGCAGTTTTCTCATATTGTATCCGGAAGAGCCCCCTGCACGGTTCTTCTGATTCACCTGAACATTTCCGATGTTGTGAGTGGATCTTAACAGCAGACCTTCCATGTGAGGATAGGAATTATCGTATCTTACCATCTCGTCGATGACAAAACGCTTGGCCAAAAAGAAAACGGATGTGGCTATATTATCCGGTCTGTCCAAAAAGAATGTGACCATGGCATTGTTTGCCCAGGATCCCATCCGCCTGAAGAGGGAACGCTTTCCCCTGTCCTCATAGTCGGCACAGATAACATCGTATTTCCCTTCGCGCATTTTGTCGTAGAATTCAAAAACACATTCAACGGGTGTCTGCCCGTCGTCATCGCTTACGGCCACATAGTCACCCTTGGCCTGACGCAGCCCCGCCATTATGGCACATTGCTGGCCGCTGTTCTTGGCAAGATCGATCCCGATGATATTGTCGTATTTCTTCGATATGGAAAGGATAGTGTCCCATGTGGAATCCGGAGACTCGTCGTTTACCAGTATTATTTCCGATTCAAATTCCGGTCTTTCCTTCATAGTTTCCTGTATGGTATCCACTACCTGGGGCAGTGTGTCCGATGACCTGTAACAGGGAATCACAAATGAAATAAGCACAACTATGCCTCCTGTCTCTCATATATGAAAAAACTGTCTCGTTCGAATATGCTCAGCTTGGACGGATCTTCCAGCAGGCTTTGGTCAATCACTTCACGGAACACGCTCTCCGGGCGGGTTTTCTTAATTTCGTAGTATTCCTCTATTCCTTCCATGTCAGTGAGGAAACGTATCCTGACCCGGCGCTTGTTTTCGATTTTTGGCTCGTCGATCTTCTCACCCATGGCTATCCTTATGACTTCTCCAACGTAGTCGTAACCGGTGGTAAGGGGTACCAGGTCACTGCCTATGAAGTCTCCCCCCATTCTGCCTCCGATCTCTATGACCCTTATGTTATTGTTTGAATCTATCTTGACCTCTATGTGTGCGGCTCCGTTTTTCAGCATCAGCACATCAAGAGCGTGTTCACACACTGACTTCAGATCCTCGAGCACTTCCGGCTCCAGATCCCATGGCTGCATGTGAGCGGTCTCCACAAAGTGGGGTGCTCCCGATGTTACCTTTCTCGTTACGGCCACCAGCCAGTGCTTCCCCTCACAGGATATGTATTCGATGCTGTATTCGTCACCTTCCACAAACTGTTCCACCACGGCTTTGTTTTCAAAGCTTATCTCACAGGCTGTCTCCACCGCCTCTTTCAGATCCTCGAATCTCTCCACTTTATTTACGCCCCGGCTTCCGCTCCTGTCCGTTGGCTTTACGATCATGGGGAATTCCGCATCCTTAAGCCCGCTCAGATCCGTATCGGTGCCGGCCATAAGGCTTATGGGGCTTGGCACTCCTCCCTCTGCAAAGGCCTCTCTCATGGCGTATTTGTTGGTGCTGATCCGTGTGGCTTCCACAGAGTTTCCCGTCAGTCCCATATTCTCCGCCACATAGTTGACCACGTTCATCGCCAGATCCGAGCCTATGCTTATTATTCCTTCTATGCCTATCTGCCTGCATTTTTCCAGAATCTCATCTTCTTCCCTTATGCTTATGGGATAAAAGTAATCGGCCATCTTCTCCCCGGGGGCTCCGCTCTCCCACGCAAAAGCATGGGTCTCAAGGCCCATTTCTTTTGCTTTCAGTAAAGCCGCTTCCTGAAATCTGGATACTCCTATAATTGCAATTTTTTTCATCTATGCACCGCTTAACTTCTTACCATCAGTCTTTTCAACCCGTTCTCAAGACCCGTGGCAGACAGCTCATACATTGGAAATATTTTCCTTATATCGGCTATGGTGGCCGATCCGTATATGTAGTCCCAGGAATCCTCTTCGATGGGGTTGAGCCATATCTGTTTCTTGAATCTCTTCTTGAACTTATTGAACCATTCTATTCCCGTTTCCCTATTGTACACTCCGATTATGGAATTGCCGCCGGGTCTGTGCAGCTCCGATGGAGCCATGGCCGCGTCTCCCACAAATATGACCTTGTACTCGCTGTCCAGTTTGTGGAACAGCCAGGTGGTTTCAACAGAGTCTCTCATCTTGCACCTTGGCGTAGTGTAGATCTGATCGTAGATCGCATTGTGGAAATAGTACACCTGCAGATCCTTGAAATGATTCGATTTACTTACCGCCTGAAAGAGCCTGTTGCACAGTCTGCTGTATGGAAGCATGGATCCTTCCGAGTCTATTAGCAGAAGAACCTTGACTGCGTTTTTTCTGGGTCTTTCATATGCCAGGGTCAGCATCCCCGCATTGTCACAGGTCTCATCGATGGTTTTGTCGATGTCCAGTTCCTTCTCCAATGTATCCACTCTGGTGGAGTACTGTCTCAGCTTGCGGAAAGCCATCTGGAACTGCCTGATCCCGAGTATGGTATCTTCCCGAAAGTCCTTGAAGTTCCTTTCTCCCGCTATCTGCAGGGCCGTCTTGTGCCTGCCCTTTCCTCCCACGCGAATTCCGGAAGGGTTGTATCCTCCTCTGCCCATGGGAGAGGTGCCTCCCGTTCCTATCCAGTAGTTTCCTCCATGATGCTCTTCCTTCTGCTCCGCGATCCTCTCCTCAAACATTTTGAGCAGCTCCTCCAGCTCCCGGGCAAAGAGTTCCTGATCTCCATGGTCATCAAGATCCCTTTCAAGCTCACCGTGAGCCAGCCAGTCCCAGAATTCCGCGGGCAGGTCCTCCGGCGTCTCTATTCCGCCGAAGTATTCCATAAACACCTGATCGAACTTGTCGAAGTCGGCTTCCGTCTTTATGAGCACGCTTCTGCAAAGGCGATAGAAACCTGTCAGACTTGCCTTTGCAAGCCCACGATCCAGCGCCTCCATAAGAGTCATCCATTCGTTTATCGTTACATCCAGGCCCTTGGCCCTTAAAAGATAGAAGAATTCAAGAAACATATGGTTCTCCTACCACCTGCGAAGGGAGTAACCCTTTTCTTTTATTTCATGCATTATCTCTATATCCTCGTTCTTCTTGAGGAGGACTCCCACAAAGGGCATTTTTTCCTTAAGGTCCTTTACTTTTACTCCGCTTACCATGAGAGCCTGGAGCCAATCCAGAAGCTCCGATGTGCTTGGCTTTTTCTGAAGATCGTTCATCTTCCTTATTTCATAAAAAGCTTCCAGAGCGTTTTCGCAGAGTTTCTCGTCTATGTCCCCGTAGTGCACCTTGATGATCTCCTTCATTTTTTCCTCATCGGGAAACTCTATGTAATGGAAAATACATCTTCTCAGGAATGCGTCGGGAAGCTCCTTCTCCGCGTTGGAAGTGATGATGACTATGGGCCTGTGTTTTGTCTTTACGGTCTCCTTGGTTTCGTTTATGTAAAACTCCATGCGGTCCAGCTCCCACAGAAGGTCGTTGGGAAATTCAAGATCCGCCTTATCGATCTCATCGATAAGCAGGACCGCCTGCTTATCTGAGGTGAAAGCTTCTCCCAGCTTTCCCAGTCTTATGTACTGTGCGATGTCGCTTACGTTTCCTTCTCCAAACTGACTGTCGTAGAGGCGCTGGACCGTATCGTACATATAAAGGCCGTCCTGTGCCTTGGTTGTGGACTTTATGCTCCATACTATGAGGGGCATGTCCAATGATTCCGCTATGGCCTGGGCCAGAACGGTCTTTCCCGTTCCCGGCTCCCCTTTTATCAACAAGGGTTTCTTAAGGGCTATGGATACGTTCACCGCATCCATCAGCTCCGGAGTCACCACGTAGTTTTCATTCCCTGAGAAGTAATTTGTTTTGTTCATTTCCTTTACCGCTTTCATTTATCCGCTTATATAGTTTTACTTTTTATACCTCATAACATAGCAGCCGCCTCTCTGGTATGTCCTGTAGTAACCTGACGCATTGTCCCGGACCGCTATGGTATTCGCTCCCCATCCTTCATGTCCCGCATCAACATACTTGTCCTCACCGCAGAACATCCAAACGTGGTTGTAAGGACCGCCGGCACTGGGGTCGCTTATAATGAAGTCTCCCGGCATAAGCTCGTCATAGGCCACGGACCTTGTCGGACCCACTGTCTCGAAACATCCGTAATCCCATTCGCTGGGCAGCATTCCTCCGCAGGCTCCTCTCTGGCAGGCTTTCAGGACTCTCTCATCCTTGGTCCCGTGTGCAAAGGCCGCCAGCACAAAGGGGTTGCAGCAATAGGTCTTTTCATAACCTGAAGGTTTGTATCTGGAGTTTGTTCCGCAGAAATAGCATCCACGACTGTGTGCCTGCTGTCCTTCTCCATAGGCAAAGCTGTCGTCGTTGGCTATCTCAATGGCCCAGTTGACCGCAGCCATGGCGGGATTGTCTTCCACCTGGAACACCTGGTCCTTCACCACGGCAGCCTTTCCTCCTTCAGGGTAGGCTATAACTCTGTACCTGTACTTTCCTTCAGGCAGTTCCCCGAATTTCAGCGTTTTGTCTGCCGCCGTAAGATCGAACTCCTTGCCATTCACATCGTTCTTTTCAAATTTCTGCCCGTCAACCCACTGCTGGCCGTTCTCGTTCATGGCTCCCGCCTGGATCTTTGTGATCTTCACGTTTGACTTGAGGTTTCCGGTTATCTTTATGGTTTCACCCACATATACCTTTTCAAGTTCGTTTCCGTCCTCAAGCTTCATTTCTATCTTTATCTTGCCCGCATCTACTATATTCGACTTTGCCGACAGTACCTTTTTCTTGCCCACCACTCTGTATGCGGCCGCCTGATAATTGTGTCTCTCATTGACCTTAAGACCTCCGTCGAAGCAAACGTTGGCAGGCTGTTCTCTCAGCATCTTGCCGTCTTTATAGAAGACGTAGCCGGTGGCGCCGGGGATCTTGTCGGAGGTTATCTCCGCTCCCTCGTCTGTGGAAAAGCCTTTGATCACAGGTTTGTCGAGAACCGGGGTCACATTAACCCGGGCGCTGTAGCGGCTCTCTTTTTTTCCTTTGATGGATCTTACCATATACCAGTACTCAGTGCCCGTATCCAGTTTCTTGTCTATGTATTCGTTTTTGGAGACCGTGCCGCATTTTTCGTAATCCCCGTCTTCCTTATCGCTGCGAAACACTTCGTATTCCGTGGCATTTCTGGCCTTTGCCCATTTTATCTTCACAGAATCGTATGTCTCTCCGGAAGCCTTGATCCTTTCGATCCTCTGGGGATTGTGTTTGCCCGGCTTTATATCATCAGGCAAAACATTATAAAAACAAACCGCCGCAATTAAGACTGCTGCGGATAGGGCTATGGTTATAACAGCTGCTTTTTTCTTTTTAATAAGTGCAATAAAATCCATATGCAACATCCCAAAAAGTTATTGTTACATTCCCCTATGGGATTATAACACAACAGTCAGCAAAAACGCCACTACCTATACTGCAGTGGCGTTTTAAGTATCAAATTAAGATTTTAGGCGGTGATCACTTGCCTGTGTATCTCATAACATTGCAACCTCTCTTTTGGTATCTGCTGTAGTTGCCGGCTGCGTTGTTCTTGACTGCGATGGTTCCTGCTCCCCATCCTTCGTATCCCGCTTCCACATACTGTCCATTCCCGCAGAACATCCATACGTGATTGGGATTCTCGGCGCTTATGATCACATCCCCTGCTTTGAGGGACGAATAGGCTACCTTTGTTGTTGGTCCAACAGTTTTGAAACATCCATACTTTGTCCAGTCACTGGGTTCCATTCCTCCGCAGGCGCCATTGCTGCATGCTTTCAGCATTTTTGCATTCTTAGCTCCATGGGCATAGGCCGCAAAGACAAAGGGATTGCAGCAGTATGTCATGTTCCATCTGTTGCTCCATGCGCCTCCTTGGTTTTTGACTCTGCTTTTCTTGATTGGCTCATTTGTCCCGCAGAAATAGCATCCTGCCGAATGGGATGCCCGTCCCGTTCCATAGGCAAAGGCATCATCGTTTGCTACATCCCTCGCCCAGGCGACGGCTCCCGCCGCACCCGTAAGGTTACTCTTGCCGTATGTTCTGTTTACGGTGAAGGGATGATTCAGCAGCGTATGCACCACACCGTCTTCGAAGTGGACATATATCCTGAACTTATATGATCCGCTGGGCAGATTCTTGAAGGTGAATGATGAATCCGCGTTGCTCAGGTTGAGTCCCTTGGTGTTGAGGCTCATTCTCTGGTACTTCCTTACCCACTTATTGTCTCTTACGATTCCTATCTCAACTCCGACGAAGGGGTAGTTGCTGCTTATATATCCCGTCTTTTTGAAATCCGAGGTGGACTTGATGGTCCCCGGAAGCTTGGTCCCCACCAGTTTTACCTTGACTGTGATCTTGGAGGCGGGAAGCTGCTTGGATACAGGAGATATCTGTCTCTTGCCCTTAACATTTCTGTAAGCAACCACCTTGTAGATGGCGGGATCCATTGCGGGGGCGCCCTTATCGGTATAGACCCTGCTCGACTGAGTCCTTAAAACCTTTCCGCCCTTATAGAAAATATATCCCTGGGCTCCGTTTACCTTTCCCGCTGTCAGCTTTGCTCCTTCCGGACGGGATGCGGCGTGGAAATCAGGCTTCTTCAATCTGGGAACTCCCTTAACTATGGCGCTGAAAGCTCCACGACGCAGACCTTTTACTGCACGCACCTTGTACCAGTATGTGATCCCTGTCTGGACATGTGTATCCTTATAGGTGTTCTTGGTGCTGGTCTTGAGCAGCTTGTACTTTCCGCCCTTGGATGTGGATCTGTACACCTGGTATTTCTTAACACCGGACTGTGCACCCCACTTCAGATAGACTGCGTTATAATCTGTTGAAGTCACTCTCATGGATGTGACTTTCGCAGGCTTCGTTGATTTTGCATGAGCTTCTTCCGGGGCCACGATCATGAACCCCAGTGCCGTTACCATGCATAACAGCATTATCAGTGTACATCTTCTCTTTCCTGTCATATTAAATACTCCTCCCCCGGGAATAGTTATCCATTTTAGCGGTACTGATATTATATACTTTGATAAAACCAGTTCACAACATTTTTACCTTTTTATCCCTGTATATGACTGGAATTCCTGTTAATCTTCTCCTATGAGAAGAACCTGCATAATCGTTGAAATCATGCGGTTTCTGCCGTCTCGTTTCCCTTTTTGCCACAGTCTCCGGAAGGGGTCTGGGCAGGTTATCCATATAGTGCCAATATCTCCCCTCCGTCAAAAAAGCACAACATCTTGCGCTCCTTGTAATGTATTCCTTCCTATGTTACAATTTTCGAGAAGTATTACCTGTTTTTTGGGAGAAAACACCGTAATGTTAGGCAAAGAATTCAAGAATTTCATTACACTTTACTATCTGTTGACGCTGGACAAAAAAATCCCCACCGATCATAGAAAAATCCGTAACCGCCAGGGCAGAAAAATACACAAGCTCATGAAGAAGGCCTATGACATTCCCTTCTATAAACAGCGCTTTGTGGAAAACGACCTGACCCCGGATGATTTTCATAGTGCCGAGGACCTTGCCAAGTTCCCTGTGATGACCCGTTCGGATCTGAGGGAGTGGATGCAGAAGGAACTGGAAAACTATTCGGAGGATGATGGCACTCTTGAGATATTCAAGACCAGCGGATCATCGGGCATACCCTTAAGGTTTGCAACATCCGTGAGAGAGGCAGCCTGCATGAATGCCAACTGGATCAGAGTCACAATGTTTGCAGGCTATCACCCACTCCGGGGGAAAATGCTAAGCTTTCTCACGACTCACTCTCACGTGGATCCCGACAAGGGGGACTCCTTCATCCAGAAGCTGGGCTTCTTCAGGCGCAAGGTGGTTCCCGAGCATCTCTACGTGGGCGAGGGAATGAGGGACCTTATTGAGCTTATCAATTCCTACAAGCCGGAAATGATAGCTTTCCGCAAGAACGTTCTGGTCCGTCTGGCCGTTTATGCAAAGAACAACGGATTGAAGATCTACAGACCCAAGGTCTACACTCCTGTGAGCGAGATGGTGGACGACATAACCAGGAAGCTGCTTATAGAGACCTTTGGCGATGGTCTCTTTGACGCATACGGATGCAACGAAACAGGAAGCTGCGCCGTCAGACTTCCCGGTAGTGACGACTACTATATCTACAGCGACACTCACGTTATCAACATACACGACGATGATGACAACCTGGCCGATGAGGGCAGAGTAATAGCCACCACCCTCTATAAGCACGACTTTCCCATTATCAACTATGAAGTGGGAGACAGGGCCACGTCCTTTACCAGAGAAGGAGTGAGATACATAAAGCGCATCATGGGCAGAACCAACGATCTGGTAAAGCACGCCAACGGGACGGAAACCTCGGCAACGGAGCTTATGAAGATTCCCAATGGAATAACGGGCATTTCCCAATTCCGGTACGTCCAGGATTCTCTGGATCAGCTGAGCATCCTCCTTGTTAAGGATCCCGGTGACGATGGTCCCTCCAAGGATGAAATCGAGAAATTCTTCTCACAGAAAATAGAAGATCTGTATGGATACCCTGAGTACAAACTCAACTTCAAGTGGATGGATGAGATCCCTCCCGATCAGAACGGAAAAATGAGATGCTTTATATGTAATGTTAAGGAAAACAAGGAGGCTTTATCGTGAAAATGCTGGTAACCGGCGGAGCCGGATTCATAGGTGCTAATTTTGTCTTCTATATGATGAAGGAACACCCGGACTACGACATCGTATGTCTTGATGCCCTGACATATGCGGGAAATCTCGAGACCCTTGAGCCCGTAATGTCATCCCCTCACTTCCGCTTTGTCAAAGGCGACGTGGCTGACAGGGATACGGTGTTCAGGCTTTTTGAGGAAGAGAAATTCGATGTGGTCGTCAACTTTGCTGCGGAGTCCCACGTGGACAGATCCATCGAGGATCCGGGCATTTTCCTGAGAACTAATATCCTGGGTACACAGGTGCTCATGGATGCCTCCATCAAATACGAAGTCGGCCGCTATCATCAAGTAGGCACCGATGAAGTCTACGGAGATCTTCCCCTGGATCGTCCCGATCTGTTTTTCACGGAAGACACTCCCATAACCGCATCCAGCCCCTACTCCGCTTCAAAGGCATCGGCAGATCTCCTTGCCATGGCCTATCACAGGACCTTTGGGCTTCCTGTCACCATAAGCAGATGTTCCAATAACTACGGTCCTTATCAGTTCCCGGAGAAACTCATCCCTCTGATGATCGCCAATGCTCTGGCTGACAAGGAGCTTCCCGTATACGGCACAGGGGAAAACGTAAGAGACTGGCTCTACGTGGAAGATCACTGCAGAGCCATAGATATGATACTTCAGGATGGCGTCCCGGGAGAGGTCTACAACATCGGAGGACACAACGAGAGAAACAACCTGGAAGTGGTCAAGACCATACTCAGGCAGGTTGGGAAACCCGAAAGCCTTATAACCTTCGTGGGAGACCGGAAGGGACACGATCTGAGATATGCCATCGATCCCGCAAAGATCAATCGTGAACTGGGATGGCTCCCCACCACAAAATTCGATGATGGAATAAAGCTCACCATCGACTGGTATCTGGATAACCGCTCCTGGTGGGAGAATATAATAAGCGGAGACTATCAGCAGTACTACAAGAAGATGTACGGGAACAGATGATGGAAACACTTAACAAGCCTTTGCTTAACAACACCGTCAGAATACTGTGCCTGATATCTGTCGCGGTGATTCTTATCATATCCCGGGCAGTTTACGGTGCCGATCTGCTGAACCTCCTGATCTTCTTTGCCTTTGTGGTGTTTTACATGCAATTGCCGGGGCAGCTGATCATGAAGATCCTGGACTTCAGACCCAGGCATATTTCCAGCTTTCTCTGCATCGGTTTTTTCACCGGATGGGCCTTTGTCATCCTCCAGTATTTCATTACGGAGCTGATAAACACGAATATCCTTCTCTATGCTGTGGGGCCTCTGTGCTCCGCAATATACATGATCCAGACCTATCGGGAGAGATCTGAAGGAAATCATTACAGGTTCGATCCCCAAAAGCTCTCCACGGCAATGATGATATTCGTACTCGTTGCCTTTCTATTCTCAATGCTCAAGAATCAGCTGGACTACCTGGATCCATCAATAGATGAACTCACCTGCCTGAATGCGGACAGAGGATTCCACATGGGGCTTATCAACACTCTGTCCCACGGCTTTCCCATGGAGTCCCCATGGATGTCGGGCACCACATATTACTACCACATTTTCACCGAAATGATGATGTCGGTTCCGGCGCGTATCTTCGGACTGCCCTCGGATCAGCTGCTTCTGTCCTGCGGGCCTTACCTGACCACCTACGCCTTTGCCACACCGCTGTACGCGGTCTTCCGTGAGATGACGGCAAAGCCACAAAGGGCCGGGCTGTACTGTGTTGCCCTTATTATGTCCAACATATTCCTTGCAAGGGGGATCAAACAATCCATAGCATTTCTCTTCGTTTTCGGAAATGAGAATGTAACGGGATATGCCACGGGGTGCGCCCTCACCTTTCTCATATGTCTGAAATACTGGTACGACGATCTTGTTTCAGGAAGGAAGAGCTGGAAGCTTCTCATACTGCTTTTGGGACTCATGATGCTGGTCACGGGAATCAAAGGGCCCTTCGGTCTCACCCTTCTGGCCGGTATATGGGGAACGCTGGTGATCGGAATAATAATGCGCAAGGTGCCTCTGAAGGCCCTGCTTCCCATACTGATAATGTCCGCCGCATTCATACTCATATATGTATATGTGCTGGGTTCCAAGGGACAGTCGGGCGTGGGTGAATCACCCTTCGGCCTTGCAAAGATCCTGGGAATAACATTTTTCAAGGCGCCCCTTACCGCATGGATGAAGGCTCACGGGATACCTCTTATGGGAAGATATCTCGTGCTCATAGTGACCTTTGTCTTCTTCATGCTTACCGCCTTCTTCATGCCCTTTACCGCAGGCTATATCAGGGAACTCTTCCTGGTATTCACAGGCAGAAAGGAATACTACTTCCCCAGAGTGCTGGTCTATGCCACCTTCCTTGCGGGATTTTTCGCCATGATGGTGCTCAGGTTCCACGGAAGAAGTCAGATATACTTCGGGTTTATCTCTCTGTTCTGCGCCGTACTTATAGCCATATGGTTCCTTGAAGACATGGAAAACAACAAGGGAGTTCTGATGAAGATCGTCAGAGGCGTATTCGTTGTGAGCCTTATACTCTGCTCTGTGGGACTTGCTTCCTATCTTATGGACCGTGTGGATGACGCAAGAGCTTCGGCCAACCCGGCAAACGCCGATTCCCGCTACATGTCCATATCCAAAGATGAGTATGCGGCCATGCGATGGATCAAAGCCAACACTCCCGAAGACTCCCTTCTGGCTACGGACAGATACTACAGCGTGGATCCATCCACCTACGATGTGGTCAACCGCTGGGACAACAGGTTCTTCCTCTACTCCGATTATTCAAACAGGAT
>CADBRY010000243.1 GCA_902797195.1 uncultured Eubacteriales bacterium | reverse complement strand
ATAACCGTTCCCCAGTATCTTACCAGAAGATTTGCCACAGACAACAAGACTCTGCAGATCATCTGTGCGTTGATATTTCTCATTGCCTTCACCATTTATGTTTCCTCCGCATTCGTTGCGGGAACATCGGTGTTTACCATGCTTTTCCCGGGTATCGGCGAAAGAACGGCAATGATAATATTCGCACTGATCATAATCGGATACACCTTCCTCGGCGGATTCAAAGCAGTCTGCTGGACGGATTTCTTCCAGGGCATCCTCATGCTCGTGGCGCTGCTGGCTATCCCCATCATCGTGGCAGCCACATATGATCTGGATACCGGCCTTCTTTCCAATGTGTATGAATATACCGACCCCGCCACGGGAGAAGTTGTCTCATGTGACTTCGGAACGGGACTGTTCAGCGCAAGCTGGCAGGATGTGATTTCCGGTCTGGGATGGGGCCTGGGATACTTCGGAATGCCCCATATCATAGTCAGATTCATGTCCATAGAAAAACCCTCCATGGTCAAGAAGTCCTCGGTGATCGCAATAGTATGGGTAGTGCTCTCCATTGGAGCTGCCTGCCTCATGGCATATCAGGCCAGGATGATCGTGGGAGAAGAGCTTCTTACCATTGGAGCCCAGAAAACCGTGTTCATAGCTATGGCGAGAAAATTCTTCCCGCCAGTCATTTCCGGATTCCTTCTTGCGGCTATAATGGCTGCATCGGTTTCCACGGCAGATTCCCAGCTGCTTGTGGCGTCCAGTTCATTTACTTCAGACCTGTATAAGCCCATCATAAGAAAGGATGCCGGGGATAAGGAAGTCCTCTACGTGGGTCGTATCGCGGTCATCATAATAGCCATAGTTGGGTTCATGATCGCATCTTCAAAGGGTTCAGGAGCCCAGGCCATCATGAATCTGGTTGAGAATGCCTGGGGCGTTTTCGGAGCGGCATTCGGTCCCACAATACTGCTCTCTCTCTTCTGGAGAAGGTTCAACTACCCGGGAGCATGCGCCGGCGTGGTGGCGGGAGCCGCGGTGGATATATTCTGGCTCATCTTCTGCGCATCGACGGGAGTTTACGAGATCATTCCCGGGTTTATCGCAGGCGCTATTGTTGGTATCGTTGTTACAAAGGCAACGAAGGAGCCTTCAAAGGCCGTTACGGATATATACGATGCAGCAACGGATGAATCAAATGATGACTAAGTATCACACACAAAAAGGACGGAGGATCGCCACATGGATGATCCTCCTGTTAATATGTCTGGCGGTGGTGTTCACAGGCTGCGGCAAAAAAACCGACAGTGATCAGCAGAGCACCACGGCAGGGACGGAGACGGTGCAGACCTCTTCTCAGGATGAAGATAAGTACCGTGAGGGCGATGTAAAAGAGGGCGGCAGCTACGATTCCAAGGAGGATGTGGCGGCCTATATCGTTGCCTTTGGAAGACTCCCCGACAACTACATAACCAAAAAAGAGGCGAGAGCCCTTGGATGGGACGGAGGCTCCGTGGAACAATACGCCCCGGGCATGTGCATAGGGGGAGACAGATTCGGAAACTACGAAGGAAAACTTCCCGAGGGCAGGTACACAGAGTGCGACATAGACACCCTGGGATGGAAGGACCGGGGCTCCAGACGGCTTGTGTTTTCCGATGAAGAGATCTACTACACTCACGACCATTACAGGACCTTCGAGAAGGTCTGCGACAGATAGAAACGGGATATTGTTATGATTTATGAAATCGATCTAAATGGAATTACCACTGTGGAAGGATTCTATGAAAGAGTCAGGGCGGGGATATCTCTGCCCGAATACTTTGGAGAGAACCTTGATGCTCTGGCGGACGCCTTTTCGGAGATGAAGGGTCGCATAATCGTCAAAGGCTCAGGCAACGTGGATCAGGATATGACCGCCTACGTGGACAGGTTCAAAACCATGTGCATCGACGCACAGGAAGACAACCCTCTTCTTGAGGTGATTATCTTATGATGGAAGAACACATAGAAGAGGTTTTGGACAGACTTGAGAAGGGTGAGATATCCGCTGCAAAGGCAATGGAAAGCCTGAGGGATCTTCCCTACAGAGACATTGGATTTGCAAACGTGGACAATCACAGGACCATGAGGACGGGATTCCCCGAAGTGATCTACTGCCAGGGAAAAACTCCCCAGCAGATCAGAGATATATTCCGGGAGCTGACAGGGGGCAGGACCATATTCGCCACCAGAGCCACCCGCAAGGACTATGAAACAGTAAAGGAAGGAGTGCCTCAAGCAGAATATTTTGAGACTGCCCGCATAATAGCCGTAAAATCTCCGGAAGAAGTCAGCAGCGGAAGGATCGCTGTCGTGACCGCAGGAACCGCCGATATACCTGTGGCAGAAGAAGCTGCCGTGACCGCAGAGCTTCTGGGAAACACAGTAAGTCGCATATATGATGTTGGCGTGGCGGGAATCCACAGACTTTTCGATAAAATAGATGAGATACGCTCTGCCCATGTGATCATAGTGATCGCAGGCATGGAAGGCGCCCTTGCAAGCGTAGTGGGAGGACTTGTGGACATCCCCGTGATCGCAGTTCCCACAAGCGTGGGGTACGGCTCCAGTTTCGAAGGCCTTGCATCTCTTCTTTCTATGCTCAACAGCTGTGCCAACGGAGTCACAGTGGTCAATATCGACAACGGATTCGGCGCCGCATATGCAGCCTCGGTCATAACCAGGAGAATCGGTTCGCGCTAAAATATTTTAGAGCCGGTGTAAAAAGAATTTTACAGAAGAGATATTGACACAAACCCGTTGCTTTTACATGAGATAAGGGCTGTTTTTCAGGCTCAAAGTGTAAAAAGCATTCTTGAAAAAGCGAGTTGACATCAAAATGGGGAAATTCTGTGTCAACAATCGATTCCGAGTCTAGAGTTTACACCCAGGGCCTGTTTTTTGCCATATTTTGCCAAAAAACAGGCCCTTTTGAGGGGGCAAAATGTCAAATGGCGCTGTTAAAAGAGGATTTTACACCTTCGGGGGGCGCAGACCCGAAATTCACACTTCGGGGGGCGCAGACAGAATACTTCGTATTTCTTTTTGTCTTCAACAACTATATATGGTATACTTACTTGGGTTTGGATTTTTGATGAGATCCGCCCGAAAACGTTTCAAAAACACCTGAATTCTACGGGAGAAGACAAATGAAACCCAAGTATAAGCGTATACTTCTCAAGCTGAGCGGAGAAGCGCTGGCAGGGGACAAACACTTTGGAATAGACAATCCAACGGTGAAAAAGGTCGCTGCCCAGATCAAAGAAGTGCATGAAGCCGGCGTCGAAGTGGCAATCGTTGTAGGCGGAGGCAATTTCTGGAGAGGAAGGACCAGCGAGAACATGGATCGTGCTACGGCAGATTACATCGGAATGCTGGCGACGGTCATGAACTCCATGGCTTTGCAGGATGCTCTTGAGGAGATAGGCGTGGATACGAGAGTCCAAAGCGCCATCGAAATGCGGGAAGTTGCAGAAACCTATGTGCGCAGAAGAGCAATGAGACACCTTGAAAAAAACAGGGTGGTCATCTTCGGAGCGGGAACGGGAAGTCCGTTCTTCTCCACCGATACCACAGCGGCATTAAGGGCTGCGGAGATCAGCGCGGAAGTAATAATGCTGGCCAAAAAGATCGATGCGGTATATTCAGACGATCCAAATACAAACCCGGATGCGGTCAAGTATGATGAACTTACCCATACCCAGGTCCTGGAGCAGGATCTGAAAGTTATGGATTCCACGGCGGCGGCTTTGTGCAGGGACAACGACATAGCCATACACGTGTTTGCCCTCGCGGAGGAGGGAAATGTGATGAAGGCGGTTTGTGGTGAGAAGATAGGAACTATCGTCAAGGGGCGTTAGGGACAGATAATGAGTTTAATATAATTTGTTTGATTCGGAGGTAGAACAATGAGCGAATTTGATATGGATCTGTTGAAGGAGAAAATCGGAAAGAGCGAGTCACTGCTCAAGGAAGAGCTGGCAACGGTAAGAGCGGGAAGAGCCAACGCGGCTTTGGTGGACAAGGTGACTGTAGACTACTACGGAACACCCACACCCCTCAAGGCTTTGGCAAACATATCCGTGCCCGAACCCAGGACTCTCATGATTTCACCCTTTGATCCCAAGAGCATTCCCGATATCGAGAAGGCGATCAATATCGCTAATGTGGGAATAACACCCGCAAACGACGGCAAGGTCATCCGTCTTCAGATCCCTCAGGTCACAGAGGAGAGAAGAGTGGAGCTCACCAAGACCGTTAAGAAGATGGGCGAGGATACCAAGGTCGCCGTCAGAAATCTCAGAAGAGATGCCAACGACAAGGTCAAGAAGCTGGAGAAATCCGGGGATTATACAGAAGACGACAGAAAAGAGATGCTGGATGAGATCCAGAAGGCCACTGACGAAGCCATCAAGACCATAGATGAGATCGTGGCAGATAAGGAAAAGGAGATATTGGAAGTCTGATGCTGGACGCTGACAGGATCCCTCGACATGTTGCCATAATAATGGACGGCAACGGAAGATGGGCTGCGGCAAAAGGTGTTCCCAGGCTGGCCGGCCACAACGCCGGAATGAAGGCCATGATCGAGATAGTCGACAGGGCTGACAAGCTTGGGATAAAGCACCTGACCGTCTACGCCTTCTCCACGGAGAACTGGAAGAGGTCGGCCGAAGAGGTCTCAGGCATATTCAAGCTCCTGATAAAGTATGTCCAGAGCGAGCTCAAGAAGATAATGGACAACAATGTCAGGATACGTATACTTGGAGATCCTTCCGCTATTCCTCAGGACGCCCTGAGATCCGTTGAAAAGGCAATCAACGACACCGCGGACAACACGGGTCTGCAGTTTAACATCGCCTTGAACTACGGTGGAAGGGATGATATACGAAGGGCCGTTTCAAGCATCGCGGAAGAAGTCAGAGAGGGTAAGATCAGCCCTGAAGACATTACCGAGGACACCATATCCGACAGACTCTACACGGGTAAGGAGTTTACGGGATGCGGAGATCCTGAGCTAATAATCAGGACCAGCGGAGAAGAGCGTCTGTCAAACGTTCTCCTTTGGCAGTGCGCATACAGCGAGTTCGTTTTTGTAGATGATCTCTGGCCGGATTTCACGCCGGAGAAATTTGAAAAAGCCATTGAAGTTTACCAGAACCGCAACAGAAGGTACGGCGGCAGGTAAAAACATAGAAAGGGTATCGGGCTGATGAAAACAAGAATTCTTTCGGGACTTATTATGGCGCCCCTCCTTGTGATACTGATCATAGGAGGGTATGTTCTTTATGCGGGATGCTTTGTGATCGGAATAATGGCCGTTCGGGAATTTTTCAAGGGCTTTGGAAACATGGATATCAAACCCAGCTTTCCCATTGCCTTTTGCGCATCCGTCGCCCTTTATCTCATCGGCATCGCGGAGATGCGAGGGATGGGAGAGGGAACCGACATTATCACTGTCCTGTACATGCTGTGGATATTCGCCGTGGTCCTGGCAAGCCTTCTCTATCTTTTCAAGATAAATGAAAGAAAACTCTCCGATGCTCTGGCCACTGTAACGGGAATATTCTACATCGTATTTTTCTGCTACCATATCGCGCTGATCTCATCGTGGGGTGACATGGAGATACTTGTGTGGCTTGTGGTCATAACCGCATTCGGTACAGACATAATGGCATACTTTACAGGTTACGCTTTTGGAAAACATAAACTATGCCCCAACATCAGCCCCAAAAAAACCATAGAAGGATCCGTGGGCGGCACCCTTGGGAGCGTGATCCTGTGCGGAGTCTTCGGACTGATTTTCGCGAAGGACATGATGATCCACTGCCTTATAGTGGGACTTCTTGGAGGAGTGGTCTCTCAGTTTGGAGACCTTACCGCTTCCATCTTCAAAAGGAAGATGGGGATCAAAGATTACGGAAACCTCATTCCGGGACACGGAGGGATACTTGACAGATTCGACAGCGTGCTCTTCACGGGACCGCTGGTATACTACTACTTTTATCTGCTGTCCCTCTCGGTGATCTGAGACAGAATGGACGGCCGCCCGGCAGCAGGGCGAAGGGAGCGACCATACAATGAAGAAGATATCGATTCTGGGAAGCACCGGTTCCATCGGCACCCAGGCTCTTGAAATAATAAAGGAGAATCACGAAAAACTTAAGGCTGTGACTCTGTCGTGCAGCAGCAGGGTGGAACTGTTAAGGGAGCAGATAAGGGAATTCCGGCCTCTGGCGGTAAGCCTTGAGAAGGAAGAGGATGCAAAGGCAATCCAGGCCGAGTTTCCAAACCTTCAGGTCTTCCACGGAAGAGAAGGACTGGACACCCTGGCATCTTTTGACGAGGCGGATATGGTCCTTAATTCCCTCATGGGTATGAGGGGCCTTGGACCCACACTTAAGGCTATAGACTACGGAAAAGACATTGCCTTTGCAAACAAGGAAACTCTCGTTGCGGGAGGAGAGCTGGTCATGTCAAAGGCCGGGGAGAGAGGAGTCAGACTTCTTCCCGTTGACAGCGAACACAGCGCCATCTTCCAGTGCCTTGAAGGATCGGGAGGAAATCCCGTAAGACGCATATTGCTCACCGCATCGGGAGGGCCTTTCAGAGGATACACGAGAAAACAGCTTGAGGAAGTCGGCCTTGAAGACGCACTCAAGCATCCCAACTGGAGCATGGGTGCGAAGATAACCATAGATTCTGCCACCATGATGAACAAGGGGCTGGAAATCATAGAGGCAAGGTGGCTTTTCGATGTGGCGCTGGAGCGGATACAGGTTCTTGTCCATCCACAGAGCGTGCTCCATTCCGCCGTGGAATACGAGGACGGATCGGTGATAGGACAGATGGGAAACCCGGACATGAAGGTGCCCATCGCCTATGCTTTTTCCTGGCCTGAGAGACTTCCCATGAGCGGAGATATGAGACCTCTTGAACTTTTGGATTTCGGTCAGCTGACTTTTGAAAAGCCCAATGACAGGGTGTTCACAACAATGGATATAGCCAGAAGGGCATGCGCCGAGGGTGGGACTTCCTGCGCATATATGAACGGAGCAAACGAGGCTCTCGTGGAAGCCTTCCTGAATAAAAAAATATCCTTCCTGCAGATCCAGGACAATCTGGAGAAAATGATGGATGGATATGTGCCCGTAAAAGATATTGATTTTGAGACCCTGCTGGAGGAAGACCGCAGGGCAAGGAAAGAAGTAGAAAAACTGATATGACGATAATATATGCCATTCTGATATTCTGTATGCTGATATTTGTCCATGAACTTGGCCATTTTATGGTTGCAAAGGCATGCGGTGTAAAGGTCAACGAATTCGCCATTGGAATGGGGCCTGCCATATTCAAAAAACAGAAGGGCGAAACACTGTATGCCCTGAGGGTATTTCCCATAGGTGGCTACTGTGCCATGGAGGGAGAGGATGAGGACTCTGAAGACCCCAGAGCATTTAACAGAAAACCCGCATGGCAGAGAGCACTGGTGCTGGCCGCCGGCTCATTCATGAACCTTCTCACATGCGTCGTGCTGCTTATAATAATCGCCTTCTTCATGGGACAGGCCACAACGGTGATCGATCAGGTGGAGAAGGGCTCTCCCGCGGAGACCGCGGGGATAATGGCAGGAGACAGGATCACAGCCATAGATGGAAATAACATCAAAGAATGGGATGACATAACCGGAACCATCGGGGACAACAAGGGCGAGGCCATAACCATAACCGTCGATAGAGACGGAAAGGAAATGACTTTCAAGACCAAGCCCGAATACGATAAGGAACAGAAGCGAAGCCTCATAGGGATAACCCCCGCATTGAAGAGGAATGTGGGCACCGCTTTCATAGACGGGATCAAAAACACCGGAAGCATGACGGTCATGATGTATGACGTCCTAAGGCAGCTGTTTACAGGTGAGGCCTCCGTAAAGGATCTTTCTGGTCCCGTGGGGATAGTATATGCGGTAAACGAGACGGCAAAGTCCGGAGTGATGTATGTGGTATATCTTGCGGCTCTTTTGAGCCTTAACCTGGCCATAATCAACATGCTTCCACTGCCGGCTCTCGACGGAGGCAGACTGCTCTTTCTTCTGATCCGCAAGATCACAGGCAAGAGGGTGTCCGATCAGATGGAAGGCAGGATACATTTTATCGGCATAATGCTTTTGATGCTTTTGATGGTGTATGTGACTTTCAACGACGTGATCAGGTTCATACTGCCAATATTTTAAGGAGCCGCTCCGGGTGATGCCCGGAATTATACAGAGAAAAGAGTTGTGGGATGAAAAAACAGGTGAACTGCGGGGGAGTCCTGATTGGAGGGGATAGTCCCATATCTATCCAGTCCATGACGAACACACCTGCCGCAGATGTGAATAGAACACTGGAACAGATCGGAAGGCTGGAAGAGGCAGGCTGTCAGATAGTGAGACTTGCGGTGCCTGACATGGAGGCCGCCGTTGCCTTTGGAAAAATAAAAAGAAAATGTGAGATGCCCATGGTAGCCGACATACACTTCGACTACCGGCTGGCTCTTGAAGCCATAAATCAGGGGGCGGATAAAATACGCATAAATCCCGGGAATATCGGAGAGGCCGAGAACGTAAGGAAGGTTGTGGACGCCGCAAAGAAAGCCGGGATCCCCATCCGGGTGGGAGTAAACTCAGGCTCCCTTGAAAAAGATATACTGAAAAAGGAAGGCGGGATCACGGCGGCCGGACTTGCGGAAAGCGCAATGAGGAGCGTAAAGATCCTGGAGGACATGGACTTTGACGATATAGTTGTCTCTCTGAAATCATCCAATGTAAGGGTGAATACAGAGGCTTACAGAATAGTCCACGAAACCTGTGACTACCCGCTCCACATAGGCGTCACCGAAGCGGGAACCGCATCCAGAGGAAAGATCAAGTCCGCCGCAGGAATAGGCGCACTGCTTCTTGACGGCATAGGAGACACCATGAGGGTATCCCTGACAGCGGATCCCGTGGAGGAAGTTGCCTTTGCAAGAGAGCTGCTGTCTGTTCTGGACATACGAAAAGAGGGAATCGAGATCGTTTCCTGTCCCACCTGCGGAAGGACGAAGGTGGATCTGGAGAAGATGATCGCAAAGATCGAGGAGAAGATAAGCCCTCTGAACAGAAAATACATCGAAGAAGGACGGAGCCTCAAGCTGGCCGTTATGGGCTGCGCGGTAAACGGTCCCGGAGAAGCCAGGGACGCAGATGCGGGGGTGGCCTGCGGAGACGGCATGGGAGTGCTCTTTGCCGCAGGGGAGATAGTTGGAAAAACAGAAGAAGAAAATATACCGGAAGAATTAGTGAGACTTATAGATAGATTATGAAAGACATACTCAGGCATTCGATCGATTTCAGCAAATACAAGAACTGCAGTCCGGAGGATCTGGACATAAACGTAAAAACAGCTGCCATATCAAGGGACAATAAGATCCTTTCTATTGGGATGACCACGAACATGATCCTTTCTCCCGAAGAGATCGAGGATTTCAGAAGCAGACTTTGCAAGAGCATGAAGGGCGTCAGACAGATAGACATCGATCTGGAATACGACAATCCCATCAACAAGGAAGAGCTCATGTCAATGATGACTTCCGCTGCCTCCACCGTAGCCGAAGGGGGAGGTAAGGATAAGTATCATGCCGGAGGAGACAGGGGGAATAAATTCGTTCCCGCAAAGGGCAACAAGATCATGGGGAAGATCCCGGCGGGATCGGAGCCCACCCCGATGGTGGACATCCAGAGCGAAAGCGGCAACGTGCTCGTAGAGGGTGAAATATTCCGCATGGATGTCAAGACCACAAAGACCAACAGAAAGATGGCCCTCATATATGTTACGGACAAGAGCACCAGTCTGCTGGTCAAATCCTTTATGCCCAATAAAAAATGGGATGAGGTCAGCGAGCTTCTTAAAGAAGGAGATTCCATCAAGGTCTACGGCCATGCTCAGTGGGATGATTTTGACAACACTGTCATAGTGATGTGCAAGGCCATCGAGAAGATGGATGTGGCAGGCAGAATGGACGATTATCCCGAGAAGAGGGTGGAGCTGCATGCACACACCAAGATGAGCGCCATGGACGGAATGAACGACGCCAGTCATCTGGTGAAGATGGCAGAAAAGTGGGGACACCCGGCTGTGGCAATAACAGACCACGGAGTTGTGCAGGCATTTCCAGACGCTTCACATGCGGGAAAAGACATAAAAATAATCTACGGCTGCGAGGGATATCTTCTGGACGACAGGGGCCTCATAGCCGATGACGGAACTATCGATTACAAGGCAAGGGGAACCAACCACATAATCATCCTTGCAAAAAATAAAAAAGGTCTTGAAAACCTCTACCGGCTGGTATCGGAATCACACCTGAATTATTTTTACAAAAAGCCCAGGATACCCAGATCCCTTCTTGAAAAGCACAGGGAAGGACTTATACTCGGATCCGCCTGCGAAGCCGGTGAAGTCTTCAGGGCGATCTTAAGAGGTGCGGACCGGGATGAGTTGGCTTTCCTGGCCGACTTCTACGATTACCTTGAGATACAGCCTCTGGTAAACAACAGTTTTCTCATCGACGGAGTCAACATCCGTGGTGAAGAGGATCTTAAAGCTCTCAACATGAAGATCGTCCAGATGGGTGAGGAGTACGGCAAGCCCGTTGTGGCTACCTGCGACGCCCACTATTTTGATGCGGAGGAAGCTATCTACAGAAGGATCATCATGGCGGGTCAGGGATACAAAGATGTCGAAGGCGACGAGGGACTGTACTTCAGGACCACCCGGGAGATGCTGGATGAATTCGCCTATCTTGGTGAGGAAAAAGCATACGAAGTAGTTATCAAAAATACAAATCTGATAGCCGATCAAATCGAGAAAATGATGCCTGTGCCGGAAGGAAAATTCCCTCCCAAGATCGAAGGCGCCGAAGAAGCCCTCAGGCAGGCATGCAGAGAAAGATCCACGGAAATGTACGGTTCTCCTCTTCCCGAGGAAATTCGCGAAAGACTGGACAAGGAATTAAATTCAATAATAGACAACGGTTATGCGGTCATGTACAGATCCGCAGAGATGCTGGTAAAAAAATCACTAAGCGACGGATACCTTGTAGGATCCAGAGGATCGGTGGGCTCGTCTTTTGCCGCGACCATGTCGGGAATAACCGAGGTTAATCCGCTGCCGCCTCACTACCTGTGTCCAAAGTGCAAGAATATAGAGTGGGGTGACATTACAGAATACGATTGCGGGGTGGATATGCCCGACAAAGTCTGTCCCAACTGCGGGACGGAATATCTGAAGGAGGGATTCAATATTCCCTTTGAGACCTTCCTTGGATTCGAAGCTAACAAGGAACCTGATATCGACCTTAATTTTGCGGGTGAATATCAGGGTACGGCTCAGAAATACGTGGAAGAAATATTTGGACCGGAGAACGTATATAAGGCGGGTACCATCGGCACCATCAAAGACAAGACCGCCTATGGATATGTGGCCAAGTATTTTGAAGAGAGAGGGCAGAAAGTCAACAGATTCGAGATCGACAGACTTACCCGAGGATGTCAGGGAGTCAGGAGGACGT
>CADBRY010000242.1 GCA_902797195.1 uncultured Eubacteriales bacterium | reverse complement strand
ATGGAGGAACTGCTCATGGACTCGATACCGTCCACGGCGGTGAATATATCCTGAGGATCATGGAAGTCTCCCTCGGAGAGATGATCCCTGAACTCGCTCTTGCGATCCAGTCGTATGGCGAAGCTGGCATTCTGCCTCGTGTCTGCAGCCTTAAGAAAAGCCAACAGTCCCCATGTTGCGATCATGCTGGTTCCTCCCGATGACACAAATGGGAAGGTAACACCGGTCAGGGGCAAAAGATCCACGGACCCGAAAACATTGAGCATGGTCTGGAACACGAAGAGGGTAGAGGTGGAACATGCCGCGATGCTGTAGTATGTGGAGCGGCCGGCAGCGATGGCTTTGAAGGCGAAGATCGCCAGAGTGATAATGCAAAGGACGGCAAGAAGGGCTATGATAAGGCCCCATTCCTCACCGAGCATTCCAAATACCAGGTCTGTGCCCGCTCCGAAGAGGCTGCCCAGATTTCCTTCTCCTGCTCCAAGTCCCGGAAGGCCGCCGCTGGAAATTGCGCTCATGGTCTGTACCTGCTGGAAGCCGCCGCCGGTGGGATCATCCCACACGTGTCCCCAGGTCTCGAATCTGTTGGCGACATAAGGCCGGAACCTTAAGACCATCATTCCCATGAGACCTGCGGCTCCAAGGACCAGAAACAGCTTGGTGAAATCCCCTGAACGCAGGAAGGAGATCACAAGGAATGTAACAAAGAAAATGATTGCGGTGCCGAAGTCACCCATCAGGGCAAGACAGCCCAGGCACAGCACGCTGAATCCCATGAAGCGGTAGAGACTTTCTTTTTCCTGCAGTTCATCCAGGGTGGCGGCGCCCACATATACGAATACGATCTTGACCAGTTCCGAAGGCTGGAATGTGAACCCGCCCAGAGAGATCCAGTTCTGTGCGCCGTTTGCCGTGGTTCCGATAAGAAGGTTCAGTATCAGAAGCAGAGCGCTTCCCGCCATGAGTATGTATGTGACCCGCTTGGTGCGGTTAAGATCTCTAAGATACCAGCACATGAAGAAGAACAGGGCCACGCCAAGGCATACGCATATGGCCTGCTTAAGAACTCCGGATCCGGATCCCGCGTAGGTGTAGGAGACGGTGATGGCAAGACTCAAGGTGCTGAGGAAAAATGCGATCACCTCCATCTCAAAACCGTTTCGCCGGAACACCCTCATGACTATCACATAGGCCCACATCAGGGCGCAGACCAGTGCAAAGGCAACGGTAATGGCGGAAGTGAAATTCTTCCCCATTGTAGCCTGGAACTGTATGACCGTCAGAGCCTGGAAGATGGTCAGCATCACAAGTGAGGGCCATGGTGAAACGGGCCTGGAGCGGCGTTTGCGTTTTTCCACATTGGCCAACCGCTCCTTCAGGGAGACGGGATAAAGCTCAAAGTCCTCCCCGCCGATGGTCAGCTGGTCCCCGCCTTTGATCCGGGTAGGTTCCGTTATGCGGACTCCGTTTATGAGAGAGCCGTTCTTTGAATTCAAATCGTTGTATCGCCAAACGCCCTCCGGATCGCGGATAAGTGTAGCGTGGCTTCTGGATACGCTGGAAAGATTCAGGATGATATCGCATCCACGGCTTCTTCCAATAAGGTTCTCCCAATGGGTCAGAGGCACGCTGGATCCATCGGGGCAGCGCAGATAAGCCCAGATCTCAGAAGGATTCCTCATCTTCAGAAGAGATATGATCTGGTGTAGCAGGATCAGCGCCGCAAGCCCGACGCATACCCACCTGACGCCGGTGGTAAAGTATATGTTTGTAGAGTCAAAAATTGCGTTTTCCATAATAGGTCATCAAACGAACTGCAGCAGTATTGCGTGCAGCGGTATTGTTATTATACACATAAGTGTCGTCAGCATTACACCGGCGGATGCAAAGGCAACGTCGCCTTTGTATCTCTCCGAGAATATGACCGACAGCATAGCCACCGGCATGGCCGCCTGCATGACTATGACCGATGCCAGAAGGCTTCCCGTTCCTATGACCAGCTTGACGATAAGCAGGGCGATAAGAGGGAATACTATCAGTTTCATCAGGACCACGAGCCATCCGTGGACGCTTCCAAAGAGGTCCCTTATTCGGACTCTGGCCAGGTGTGAGCCCACAACTATCATTGCAAGGGGGCTGGTGATGTTGCCTACCCGCTCCACGGGAGATGCGATGATCTCGGGAAGTGTTATCTGACAGACATAAAGAGTAAGTCCGATCAACACACCTATGAGGCAGGGGTTCACCAGTCCTTTCACAGTCTCCTTGATCCCCATATGGTGGTCGGATGCACCTCGCCTTATCAGCGTTATTCCCACGGTGAACATGAAGATGTCATAGGTTGAATCGCAGAGGGCGCCGTAGAAGACGGCCTCGGATCCAAAGAGTCCGTTTAGAACGGGAAGACCTATGAATCCCGTGTTTCCAAAGACCAGCATAAAAGCAAATATGCCGGCCCGCTCCGGGGGAAGCTTTACAATGCTGCTTACTATCTTGGATACGATCAGGGCTGCCACCGTTGCGCCAAGGAATATTAGGACAACGTATTTGCAGTTGTTCAGCACTCTCATGGAGAATTCCATCTGCATGGCGGTGATGACCAGGCACGGGTAAGTGACACAGGTTATCAGCGATGACATCCCCGCGGTATGCTGCTCGTTGATTATCCCGAGCTTCGTGATTATGTAGCCGGGAAGTATCAGTATGAAAGTTTTTGTAAGGGCCACGATTATATCCGTGGTTGCAAGCTGCTCCATTACCTCCTCCGGTTCGTCTCAGGTAGAGCTAACCTGTTCATTGCAATATATATCCATTATTGCATGAAATAGTCTTAAATGATAGTATGAAACGAGAAAAACCACTGAGGATACTCATTTGAAAACAGCAGATCAGGGAAAAAACAGCAGGAATTATGACCAGCCTATATTGAAGGTCTTTTTTAGTTATTTCAGACCTCACATGGGTCTCTTTGTGCTGGATCTTTCCTGCGCCCTCCTGGCCTCGTGCATCGATCTGTCCTTTCCTCTGGTGGCGAGGCACGCCATGTACAACATGCTGCCGGAGAAGGCATACCAGGTGTTCTTCACGGTAATGGCCGTGTTTGTCGTTGCCTTTGTATTAAAAGCGGCCCTCCAGTTCGTCATAACCTACTGGGGACACATGTTCGGCGTGCGGGTGGAAGCGGATTTCAGGGAAGACCTGTTTCTCCACATGCAGGATCTGGACTTTGAATTCTTTGACAGAAACAGGACGGGACAGCTTCTGAGCAGGATGACGGGAGATCTGTTTGAAATAACGGAATTCGCCCACCACGGTCCGGAGGATCTGTTCATTGCGGCGGTGACCATCATAGGGGCCGTCATCATCATGTTCACCATACAGTGGGAGCTTGCCCTTCTGATACTGGTCATACTGCCCATCTTCATCTGTATTATTATGCTTTCGAGACGGAGGATGGTGAGGACATCCAAGCAGGTGAAGGTCACCCTTGCGGAGATAAACGGAGAAATCGAATCGGGGCTTTCGGGAGTCCGCACATCCAAGGCCTTTGCCAACGAGGAGACGGACTACCGGAAATTTGCCGAAGCCAACGATCGGTTCCGTAATGCAAAGTGCGACAATTACAAGGCTTTTGGGATGTTCAACTCATCCCTTGAATACTTCATGAGCATAATGCCCGTTGCCATCATGGCTTTTGGAGGGTGGCTGATCATGAGGGACAATATGAACTACGCGGACCTGATCACCTTCTACCTTTATATAGGGACTTTCATCAATCCCATAAGGAAACTGGGCAACTTCATGGAGACCTTCATGAACGGATGGGCAGGGCTCACAAGGTTCGTGGCCATCATGAATCAGAAACCTGAGATAGTGGACGCTCCCGATGCAGTGGAGCTTGATGAGGTTCGGGGAAAGATAGACATGGAAGGTGTCTGGTTCACCTACGACGACGAAAAGGATGTCATCCGGGGGATCGATCTGCACATAAAGCCGGGAGAGACCGTCGCTATAGTCGGCCCTTCGGGAGGCGGAAAGAGCACTCTCTGTCAGCTGATCCCCAGGTTCTACGATGCGGAATCGGGCAGCGTCAAAATAGACGACAGGGATGTCCGCAGCATCAAGATCGGTTCACTGAGAAAATCCATCGGCATCGTGCAGCAGGACGTTTTCCTCTTTGCGGACACCATTGGAGAGAACATCAGATACGGCCGGCCCGACGCCACAGACGAAGAGATACGACAGGCGGCCATCAAGGCGGAGATATATCAGGACATCGCCGAAATGCCCCAGGGTTTTGACACCTATGTGGGAGAGAGGGGAGTCAAGCTCTCCGGAGGGCAAAAGCAACGGGTATCCATAGCAAGGATATTCCTAAAGAATCCCCCGGTGCTAATACTGGATGAAGCCACTTCGGCT
>CADBRY010000241.1 GCA_902797195.1 uncultured Eubacteriales bacterium | reverse complement strand
TACTACTTTGCTATCTAAATAGAACAAATCCCCCATATAGTAAAACTATATAGGGGGCTGTTTTGATCCGATAATCTATTGTCCCTGAAGAGCTACCCCTTGACCGCCTTGCTGATGTCAAAGACTTTTTCTCCCAGAATGTAGGTCTCCTCTGCCGTTACCCTGTCGACTCTTTCCGGATCTACAGTAAATATATCCTCGCTGAGGATCACAAAGTCCGCATCGTATCCGGGCTTAAGCCGGCCAAGGCGGGCAAATCCGCAGACTTCTGCTGCCGTCCTTGTGTAGAGAATAACTGCTGTCTCAATATCTATTCTTTCTCCCTGTCCAGTGTCAGTCCCATCATAGGCACGACGGGTAACGGCCGCCTTCAGATTGGAAAATGGATCTGATGGTGTCGCCCAGGAAGTTGCCGGTGCATCTGTGGACAGGGCAAGTCTGATCCCATGATCCAGTTCGGTACGATGGGGATACAGATGCTTTAAACGTTCCTCACCCATATTCCCTCTGTACGTCTCGATCTCGCAGTATTCGAATATGGGCTGGCTGACAAAAGCAAACCCCTTCTCTGCCGCTTTTTCCATGGCTGAGATGGAAGGCTCTGTAACATGTTCCACTCTAAGATGGGGAGCCTTTTCTTTCGTCCACTTTTTTTCTCCATATATGCGGTCTACGATGCGGTCAACCGCCCTGCCGCCCATGGCGTGGACCGATATCTGACATCCTGCGTCTTTGGCAAAAGCTATTGCCCTTTCCAAACTCTCATCGGAGTATACGGACATACCATATTCTTCGGTTCCAAGATAAGGTTTCTCAAGCCATGCGGTTTTTCCGCTGATGCTTCCGTCTCCTATCAGCTTCAGTCCTGCGATCCTTATACGTCTTTCAGGGTCCATCAGCTCCTCGGATATTTTGAATTCAGGATCATCCATAAAGTAGTCCCACATGTAATACATGCTCACACGCTGCCTGAACCCTTTTTCCGTTGCCTTTTCATAATACTCCAGATTGCCCCCGGGATGGAGATTGCCCATATCGCCAATTGCAACGATCCCCTGGGACCTGAAAAGCATACCCAGATCCACAAGAGAATCCACCATCTCAGCTTCAGTCTCTTCGGGCATATATGGGAGCACCAGATCCCTTGCGTTTTCACGAAGTATGCCGGTTGGTTCCCCCCTCTCGTCCCGGTCTATGGTGCCGCCGGGAGGGTCGGGAGTGTCCTTGGTTATGCCGGCGATCTCAAGAGCCTTGCTGTTTACACAGCGGATGTGCTCACAGCTGCGAACCAAAAATACGGGAAGATCCCGACTGCCCATATCCAAATCGTAGCGGTTTGGACTGCGCTTTTCGGAATATTTTCCTTCATCGTATCCCCAGCCCCGGATCCATGGGAGGTCATTTTTTCCCTGACCGACAGCTTCAGTTTCACTGAGGATCTCCTCACGTGTTCTGCGGATTTCCTCTGTCAATTCCCTGATGGAGTTGATCTTTGGAGGAAGGCACGCGATCTGACGGCTGTATTCGGCAAGCATCATGGGATGCATGTGTGCGTCCACAAAGCCCGGTATCACAGTCCTTCCCCCAATATCGACTACATTGATATCCCCACTTTTGTCCGGAGCTGAATCTTCTGCACCTATCCACGCTATACGGCCACCTTCGACTATCATGGCATCAGCGTAAAGAAGATCAGGATCCGAAGTGAATATTTTTCCGTTTTTATATAGAGTCTTCATATTTCAGTGTCACGCTGACGTCCCCGTCCCCCAGGATCTCACCAAGCCGGGCCTCATCCACATCCTTAACACGGCCGAGTTTTGTGTATGACCAGGAGTTCTCACCATAGAGCAGGGATAATTGATTTCCCTGATACAGAACGATGTCTCCGGGCGTGACGTCCATCTGCTCATCACTTGTAGGCAGGCTCTCCGGCAAGGGTCCGACTTTCTCGAATCCACCGTACTCCTTCAGATCCAGTTTAAGGCCCCCTTCCCCGATCAGGTCTTTCAGGGCCTGTGCCGCTTCATTGTCTTCAAATTCTGCTTCCAGGGTCTGGCCATTTACTTCAAGCAAAAGCAACGCCGCCTCGTCCCCATCGGCTCTGACAGTTTCGTCGGCTGTGACAGTTTCGTCGGCTGTGACAGCTTCGTTTTCCGTGACAGTCTCATTATCCCTGACATCTTCGCCACTTTCTGTTCCACCACAGCCGCAAATTGAAAGAAGCATCATCAGCCCAACCAGTATGGTTATGACGGTATTTGCTCTTCTCTGCCACGAAGAGGTCCGCCGGCTGTTTTCAATTATACTGTTGTAATTCGGACAGCGCATATCATTTACCACCTTTCATTGTCTCCATCACCTGTGCATGTTATTCGGAGCTCGCCCTTTAGAATCCTTTTGGGTCCAGTTCCTTGACGATCCTTGCCGGGCTTCCCACTGCCACTGCATAGTCGGGCACATCTTTGGTTACCACTGACATGGCTCCGACGATAGCATGCTTTCCTACGCAGACTCCGGGCAGGACGGTCGCTCCCGCGCCGATCCACGCGCCCTCTTTGATAAGTATGGGACGGCAGGTCAGGATCTGCCGGTCATATTCGTCGTGGTTGTTGGAGATCAGCTG
>CADBRY010000240.1 GCA_902797195.1 uncultured Eubacteriales bacterium | reverse complement strand
GTTGTTCTATGAAAACGACATGCGTTTCATAGAGCAGTTCAAATCAAAGGAGGCGCAGATGTTAGTCCCCATAGAATGGCTTAAAGACTATATAGATCCTCAGGTTTCCACAGATGAGTTCTGTGACCGGATGATAATGTCCGGATCCAATCTTGAGACATGTGAGACCTTTGGAGAAGGGATAGAAGGAGTCCTGGTAGGACGTATCGACAAGATAGAGCCTCACCCGGACGCTGATAAACTCGTCGTATGCAGAGTGGACGTTGGAGAGGAGGAGCCTCTTCAGATAGTGACTGGAGCACCCAATGTGTTCGAAGGTGCGCTGGTTCCTGTTGCCGTCCACAACAGCAGGATCCCCGGGCCCCTGCACGGTCAGCCCAAGCAGGAAGGTGGAGTCAAGATAACCAAGGGAAAGCTTAGAGGTGTGGAGTCTTTTGGCATGCTCTGTTCCTGCAGCGAGCTTGGATTTGATGACAAGGTAGTTCCCGTAAGCCACAGAGACGGGATATGGATCCTTGATGGGGATCTTAAGCCGGGAACGGATTTTGTTGAAGCGCTGGATCTTAAACAGTCAGTGGTTGACTTTGAAATAACCCCAAACAGACCCGACTGCCTGGCGATGGTGGGAATGGCGAGAGAAGCGTCGGCCACATTCAAAACCCCCTTTGAATATCCCGATACTAACATAGAGAAGACTGACGGCGATGGAAAGACAACGGATCACATTGAAGTGGAGATCAGAAAACCCGAAGCCTGCAGAAGATATGTTGCCAGAGCCGTGACCGATGTGAAGGTGGGACAGTCACCCTGGTGGCTCCAGAAACGCCTGATGTTTGCAGGCATGAGACCCATAAACAACATTGTCGATATAACCAACTTCGTAATGCTCGAATATGGTCAGCCCATACACGCTTTTGATATAAGACAGATCAAAGGCCAGAAGATCATCGTTGATATGGCTCAGGCAGGGGAGAAATTCACAACTCTTGATGAGACCGAAAGAGAACTTGGAAGCGATATGCTCATGATCAACGATGGAGAAAGACCCATCGCCGTTGCAGGCGTCATGGGCGGCCTCAATTCAGAGATCGAAGAAGATACACAGACAATCATCGTAGAGTCCGCAAACTTTGCGGGAGACAGCGTGCGCCGTACCGCCAAGAAACTGGGACTCAGAACGGAAGCATCATCAAGATTCGAAAAGGGCATCGACCCCAATCTGTGCGAAGATGCCGCCGACAGAGTCTGCAGACTTATCGAGCTTGTGGGTGCGGGCAAGGTCTGCGAAGGCAGCGTGGATGTTTATCCAGAGGTACAGAAACCTGTGACCATAGATGTGAGAGTGGATAGAATAAACCATCTTCTTGGCATCGAGCTTTCAAGAGATGAGATGACTGAAATGCTCGAGGGCCTTGAGATCAAAGTAGAGGGTGAGGGCAATATAATGACTGTGACCCCGCCCACAGTCAGACAGGATCTGCTCATAGAAGAGGACTATGTGGAAGAGATAGCAAGGATGTACGGATACGATCAGCTTCCCTCCACATCTCCCGCAAACAGCGTGGATGTTACAATACCATACAGCTGGAAGATAAGAGAGATAACCAGAGATACCCTTTGTTCTCTGGGTCTCAATGAGATACAGACATATTCTTTCGTAAGCCCAAGATCCGTGGACGATGTGAACATCCCCGAGGATTCCTGGGAGAGAGCCTTCGTCAAGATAATCAATCCTCTCGGCGAGGAGAACTCCGTAATGAGGACCATCCTCACACCGGGAATGCTGGAGACTCTTGGGAGAAACTACAGCAGGGACATAGGGAATGTCAGAGCTTTTGAGATAGGCAATACATTCATGGCCAGTGAACTGAATCAGGACAAGTTGCCCGACGAAGGATATTCACTTTGCATCGGAATGTTCGGCAAGGGCGAGGACTTCTTTACCCTGAAGGGAGTGGTATGCGAGTTGCTTTCCGTGCTGGGAATAAAGGATCCCGTATTTACGGCAGAATCCGAATACGGACCCTATCATCCGGGAAGATGCGCCCGTATAAGTGCCCCCGCATCGGAGCAGATGAGGGCAGCCGGAATCGAGACGGAAGAACTGGGCATAATGGGCGAGATCCATCCCGATGTAGCGGAAAAATACGGACTGGATGGGGTGAGGATATATTGCTGCGAGATTATGTTCGACGCCATCCTGAGAAAGGCCGACACGGAAGTTTCATATACACCTCTGCCCAGATACCCGGCAATCAAAAGGGACATCGCCCTTACGGTGGATGAGGAAATGGAAGTTGGCAGCATAGAAGAGTGCATCAAGGAAAGTGCCGGAAGCATTCTGGAAGACGTAAGCCTCTTCGACGTATACAGGGGCAAACAGGTGGATGAAGGCAAGAAGAGCGTTGCCTTTTCACTTGTGTACAGAGACAGAGAAAAAACACTTACTGATGAGGAAGTCTCAGCGGTCCACAATAAAGTGCTGAAGGCTTTGGAAGATAAATTGAATGCGTTATTGAGGGAAATGTAGGAGAAAGATCCATGGAAAACAACAAAGTGAAGGTAAAAATCTACGGACAGGAGTACACCATATCCGGAGAGATGTCAAAGGAGGAAATCATCAAGGTTGCCACCCATGTTGACATGAAAATGCAGGAGATCACTGAAGCGGCCAAGGCTGCAGGTGCCGTTCCTACCAACATTGCGGTTCTTTCTGCGGTGAATATCGCCGGGGAATACTTCAAGGCGCTGGATGATATGGAAGAGTACAAGAGAATGAACGCCCAGCTTGAGAAGGACGCGCAGCACTATGTGCAGCTTTGGGACGAGGCCAAGAAGTCCTATACCGAGTACAAGGAAGAAACGGCACAGATAGTGCAGCAGAAGGAAGAACTGCTGGACGGGATTCGCCAGAGAGACAGCGAGATCTCAAGGCTCAAGACAGCAGCAGAGGAAGCCAAGACCCAGGCCCAGAGCGGCATGGAAGAGGTTGTCTCCGAGATCGAGAACAAATGCAGGGAGCTTGAAAACAGCTTCTTCGATCTGCAGATGGAGAACCTCCAGCTCAAGAAAGAACTGGAGAAGTACAAGAACAACAACGCACCCATGTAATGATCCATGAAGGAAAAGACTCTTAAGATCCTGGAATACGACAGGATCATACAGATGCTTAAATCACAGGCAGGCTCTGAATTGACCCGGGAGGCCATCTCAGGGCTGATGCCTGTTTTTGATGTGGAAGAGATAGTGCAAAGGCAACGGGAGACCTCTGAAGCGGTCAGGCTCATAACCGCCAAAGGACCACTTCCCATTGGGGGGATAACGGATATTGTCGGGATCGTATCCTTTGCGTCAAAAGGGGGCATCCTTACCATGGCACAGCTTCTCAGCGTGCTCAGGACAATGAAGACCAGCAGGGACGTGGTCAGCTTTATGAAGGGAGAAGACATCCCTGACCTGCCCCTTATAAACTCCATAGTCGAGGTGGTTGCAGTCCATAAGAACCTGACCGATGAAATAGACAGATGCATCATATCCGAGGACGAAATGTCCGATAACGCAAGTCCCCAGCTTAGAGATATCCGTAGAGCGATAGTAAGAAAAAGCGAGTCTCTAAGGAGCAGGATGGACAGGATACTCAGCTCCGCAGACAATAAAAACATACTCCAGGATGCAATCATAACCATGAGAAACGGAAGGTTCGTGGTGCCTGTGAAACAGGAGCACAGAGGAGCACTTCCCGGGATAGTCCACGATCAGAGCGGGAGCGGTGCAACACTGTTCATAGAACCTCAGGCCATCGTCCAGATGAACAATGAGCTCAGGCAGCTTCAGATGGATGAGCAGGCGGAGATAACAAGGATACTTGAAAAGCTCTCCCAGGCTGTTGCAGAGCACCATCACGATCTTGATAACAACCAGAAACTGCTGGTTTTGCTTGATACCATAATGTCCAAGGGGAAGCTTTCCATTTCAATGGACGGGGAAGCTCCCGAGATATCAGACGACGGGGTAATGGAGCTGCGTTCTGCCGCCCATCCTCTTATAGACAGGGAAAAAGTGGTGCCGGTAAACGTAAGCATCGGTGACAGATACAAAACCCTTATCATCACGGGACCGAATACGGGAGGCAAAACTGTGACCCTTAAGACGGCAGGCCTTTTGAGCCTGATGAGCCAGGCGGGTCTCCACATTCCTGCGGCGCAAGGAAGCCGACTGCCCATATACAGGCAGATATTTGCCGATATAGGGGATGAGCAGAGCATCGAACAGAGCTTGTCCACGTTCTCTTCTCACATGTCAAATATTTCCAATATACTTGAAGAGGCAGACGGGGATAGCCTGGTGCTCCTTGATGAGCTTGGGGCGGGGACCGATCCCGCAGAAGGTGCGGCACTTGCCATTTCCATACTGGAATACCTTCAGGAACGGGGAGCCACCTGTATGGCCACCACCCATTACACAGAGCTTAAGAAATACGCCGT
>CADBRY010000239.1 GCA_902797195.1 uncultured Eubacteriales bacterium | reverse complement strand
TCAGTCATTTCCAGGCTATGACTGATGAAGAGATAAAGAAGGTAGAGGACATAGTAAATGACAAGATCGGACATTTCATCGATGTTACGACAGAGGTGATGAGTGCTAAAGATGCCTTTAAATCAGGAGCTACAGCCCTCTTCGGCGAAAAATACGGGGACACTGTTCGCGTGGTAAGCATAGGGGACTACAGCAGAGAGCTCTGTGGAGGTACCCATGTCAAAAACACCGGACAGATCGGCGCCTTCAGAATACTCAGCGAGTCCGGGGTGGCTTCGGGAGTTCGCAGGATCGAAGCAATTACAGGCCTTGGCATACTGGATCAGTATGTTAAGAGCGAAAATACCCTGGTCGTTTTATCCGATCTTATGAAGGCAAACAAGGAGACCCTTAAAGAAAAGGCCACATCCCTTGTGGGCGAGGTCAAATCTCTCAAGAAAGAGATCGAATCCCACAAGAAGGAAAAGATGGCAGGGAATATGGATTCTCTCATGGATCAGGCGGAGGAGATCAAAGGAAGAAGACTCCTGTGCGTCAGATTCGACGATTTTGGAGTTGATGATCTTCGGACCATCGCCGACGGCGTCAGAGCCAAGGAAAAGAACGTGGTCATGGTATTCGCAGCTATCCATAAGGGCAAGGTGAATTTCATGGTCTCTGTAAGCGACGACCTTACCTCACAGGGACTGCACGCAGGCAAGATGATCAAGGAGATCGCCAAGGCTGCAGGCGGTGGCGGCGGCGGAAAAGCCGACATGGCCATGGCCGGCGCCAAGGATGCTTCCAAAGTGGACGTTGCCTTTGCAAAGGCAAAAGAACTTATGGAGCAGGCATAGAATGGAAAAAATTCCTATTTACCTTTGATTTTAGCTGACGATGATGTTATACTGAACCCGTAAGAAAGAATATTGGGAGGTATATTTATGGACAGACAGACGAGATTGTACGATAATTTCGATAGAGTCGAGCAGAAGACGATTGAAGAAATACTGAATATCGTCTACGAGGCTTTGGAAGAGAGGGGATATAACGCTATCGATCAGATGGTGGGATTCATCCTTTCCGGCGATCCTTCATACATTACAAGCCACAACAATGCCAGAAATGTTATGGGCAGGATCGAACGTGACGACCTCGTCGAAGAACTGATCCGCTCATACCTTAAGAAATAATGAAGATCACATCAAAGGACTGTCGCTTTATGTAATAGTGTACAGTTCTTTTATTTTGCGGCGGAGGTCAATGTTGAAACGAAAATTAGCCCTTGATGTGGGAGACAAAACAATAGGAGTGGCCGTAAGCGACGCCCTTGGGATAACCGCTCAGGGGATAACCACAGTTGAACGGGTGGGTATAAAGAAGGATACGGGCAGAATCCTTGAGCTCCTCAAAGAATATGACTGCGATACGGTGATTCTGGGACTGCCCTTGAAACTGGACGGAACAGAGAGCCCCCAGACAGAGAAAGTCCGGGAATTCAGGGAGAAGCTGGAGAACAAACTTCGCAGCAGCGGAATGGGAAATATCTTTGTTGATTACTACGATGAGCGGCTCACGACAGTCATGGCGGAGAAAGTTCTCATCGATGCGGACGTAAGCAGAAGTAGACGTAAAAAAGTTATTGACAAGCAAGCTGCTGTTCTGATTTTACAGTCATATCTGGACAGCAACCGGATCCTTTGAGGGGACTATCTGATATAGGGAGGTAATAACCATGAGAACACTTTATATCGACGCAAGCAACGGCGTAAGCGGTGATATGATCCTTCATGCGCTCATCGAACTTTCCGATGCCTCCGGAGCCGTCAGGATGTGGATGGATGATGTTGAAGAAAAGATCGCATCTTACGGCAGTGAAGCTGCAGCTTATAATCATCATGACCATGGCCATGACCATGATCACCATGGAGACGGGCATTCCCATCGTAGCTACAAGGAAGTTCTGGACATTATCAAGTATTTAAGGCTGGATAAGGACATAAAGACCATTGCGGAGAACATCTACGCCGTTATTGCAAAGGCCGAATCCAAGGTACACGGGCAGACCCTTGAGGATCTGCATTTCCACGAAGTTGGCCGCAACCGGGCTATCTGCAATATAGTGGGCGTTGCTCTTTGCCTGTCGAAACTTTCTCCTGATGCCATAATCTGTTCGGAAATCAAAGACGGAAGGGGCACTGTAAAATGCGCCCACGGTGAGCTGGAAGTCCCTGTTCCCGCTGTAAAGGCAATGCTTGAAGAGACTGACCTGAAATACTCACAGACCGACAGGGAAGGGGAATTCGTCACACCCTCAGGTCTTGCAATGCTTATCGGATCCGGCGCCAAAACCGGCGAAAAGCCCGAAGGAGAACCCTATAGGCGCACTGAAGTCACAGGAATGAGGAGCGTGGACAATCAGGGAATGAAAGCATATCTTTTTGACTGAAAGGATGATAAAACATGTCTAAAAGAAAAGAAGAAGAACTCAGGGAACTGATCAGATCATATGAAAGCGGGATCGTTGCCTTTTCATCGGGCGTAGACTCCACATATCTGCTAGACATCGCCCATCAGGAGCTTGGAGACAAGGTCATTGCGGTTACCGCCACTTCAAGTCTTTTTCCCGTGCGCGAAACCGACGAAACCGTTGATTTTTGCAGATCAAGAAACATAAGACACATCCTGTTTCCCGCAGATGAGATGAGCATACAGGGATTTGAAGACAATCCTGTGGACCGGTGCTATATCTGTAAAAAAAGTCTTTTCGGCAAGATCAGCAAGATAAGAGATGATGAGGGGCTGAAAGAGATAATGGAAGGCTCCAACATCGACGATGATAAGGATTACAGGCCGGGAAGCAGGGCCATTGCAGAGCTTGGAATAAGGAGCCCCCTTAAGGAAGTGGGCCTGAGCAAAGAGGAAGTTCGGCTGCTCTCAAAAGAAAGAGGACTTTCCACCTGGAACAAACCTTCATTTGCCTGCCTTGCAACGCGAATACCCTACGGGGAGAAGATAACAATCGAGAAACTTTCCATGATCGAGAGGGGAGAAGAGATCCTATCCGATCTGGGCTTTTCCCAGTATCGTGTCAGAGTGCACATGGGCTACGGCAAGGATAAAGAAAACAACACCTTTGCCAGGATCGAGATCGAGCCCGAAGAGTTCTCAAGACTTATAAACGAGGACTTAAGGAGCATAATTTACGAAGATTTTAAGAACATCGGCTTCACCTATGTTACTATGGATCTTGCAGGATACAGAATGGGAAGCATGAACGAGGGAATATGAGCAGCACTCTGGAGAC
>CADBRY010000238.1 GCA_902797195.1 uncultured Eubacteriales bacterium | reverse complement strand
GGCAGAGTCGGTGATGTTACATAGTCCGTTGCGCAGAAGAATGCACCGAGCATAAGTCCGCCAACGCAGATGTGGAAGATCGCTCCATCGAATCCTCCCCAGATCAGTCCCAGCACGAATACTGTTCCGATGAATGTGAGAGGGATGATGGGAGATATGATCTTTCTCCAGATTAGGAAGAGTCCGCCGATGATAACAGCCAGTGCGCTGATCTCACCGATACATCCTCCGGTGTTTCCAAGGAAGAGATCCAGATTTGTGTACTCAACGGAAGCCAGAGTTCCATCTCCGTGACCAAGCTGTCCCAGAGCTGTAGCTGCCGTTACGCCGTCGGGATTGACTGCTTCCTTAACGTGTGAGATTCTTGAGATCGGCCATGAGGTCATTTCCGTTGCAAAGGCAATGAACATGAACACTCTTGCTGTGACCGCGGGATTTACCAGGTTCTGTCCCAGACCGCCAAAGAGCTGTTTGATGACCACTATAGCCGCAAAACAACCGACGATGGCGATGGAGAAGGGAAGACTTGAAGGGCAGTTCAGTGCCAGGAGAAGTCCTGTGAGTGCTGCCGAGAGATCTCCCACCGTCTGAGGTCTCTTCATTATTATATTGTAGAGATATTCGAATACTACGCACGCAACCACACATACGCATGTGAGGATGAGTGCTCTTACACCGAACTGATATACGCCTACAGCCAGCGCTGGCAGAAGGGCCAGTATAACAGTTCCCATTATTCTGGTGGTGTCTTCGTTTGTCACCATATGCGGTGACGATGACACGACCAGATTGTCATGAAATTTGTTCGCCATTACTTACTCTGAGCCTCCTTTACTACACCCTTTGCCATCTTGTTGATAAAGCTGAGGGGTCTTCTTGCCGGACAGATGCAGGAGCAGCTTCCGCATTCCATGCACTGCATTACCTGAAGAGCGTCCAGCTTCTTCGCATCCCTCTGATCGTATGCTGAAGCTATTGCAACAGGCAGCAGATCAAATGGGCATGCTCCGTGGCACTTGCCGCACTTGATGCAAGAAGTCTCTTCTTTGATATCAAAGCGCTTGGCGTCGCCCTCGAAGTTAAATGCCAAAATAGCATTGTTGTTCTTGATTATCGGCTGCTCATCGGAATAGATCGCACGTCCCATCATGGGTCCGCCCATAAGGATCTTTCTTGGCTCACCCTTATATCCTCCGCAGGCTTCTATAACGTCTGCGATGGATGCTCCGATGGGAACGATTATGTTCTTCGGATTGGCTACTGCACTTCCGTCAACGGTGACTCTCTTTGTGGTGAGAGGTCTTCCTGTCTTCAGGTGCTGTCCGATGAATGCGATGGTCGTAACGTTTGAAAGAATGACGCCGTGCTGAGCGGGAAGCTCACCGGCCTTCATTGTCTTTCCGAGAATCTCATATATCATTACTCTCTCAGCACCCTGCGGATATCTGGATCTGAGAACGTGAACGGTGATGTCGTTTGAATGTCCTCTTGCCTCGATCTCCTTGCGCAGGTTCTCGATGGCATCGGGCTTGTTGCTCTCGACACCGATGTGCGCTCTCTCCAGTTTCAGCCACTTCATTACCGCAAGAACTCCGTCGATTATCGCATCCGCGTTCTCCAGCATGAGTCTGTGGTCGGATGTGATGAACGGTTCGCACTCTGCCGCGTTTACGATCAGGTCGTGGCATTCGTCCAGATTCTTGGGATTGAGTTTGATGTGGGTGGGAAATGATGCTCCACCCAGGCCAACGATACCGCTGGCTCTTACTGCTGAGATGAAATCTTCCAGACTGTTGATTTCAGGTGGCTTAATGTCCTCTGAAACTTCCTGCTTCCCGTCAGTCTCAATTTCCACCATCTGATCATAACCGCCCATGACGTTTCTCATGGTCTTGATCTGCTTGACAGTGCCTGACACACTGGAATGGATCGGAGCGCTTACAAAAGCTTCCGTGTCTCCGATTTTCTGGCCCACCTTTACATAGTCACCCTTCTTTACCAAAGGTTCGCAAGGTGCTCCAATGTGCTGTGACATTGAGATGCAGACAGTTTCCGGGATAGCCATTATTTCAGTCGCGCAGCCCGAAGTGTGCTTCTCGTGACTTACTTTAATGCTATTCAAGTGTTTCTGCCCCATTACTAAAACCTTCCTTTCAACTCGGAGCCGCAATGAAACAAATTGCGGTCCAATAATTACTTTGGCACTCCCCAACTTAATTGATAAATTTATATCTATGTCTGTTCCTATATCGTGCCAGCACGCCTATTATACAGTAAAAAACTTGACTTTTGTATACAAATGATGCTTTTATTTGCAGAAAATCAATAGTTCGAAAATTCACGCAAGTGTGAGATTATGTGGGTTTGAAGGGCATTCCCGACGGGCGAAGGGTCACAGCAGTTCATCCAGTACGTAGCGGATGCCTTTTTCATTATACATCTGTCTGTATACCGCAAGTTCATCGGAGACCAGCCTGTCGATGGCCCGCATTCCCAGAAGTTCTACGGGAGCTTTGTCGTCTGTGAGAATATATCCTGTCCCCTCATATGCCCTGAGATCGAAACGCATCTCGCCGAAAAACCGGGTCAGTGCCGTCTTTTTTTCCGGATCATCCGTCACGCAAAGATCTGTTGCCTTTGCAAAAGAAGACCACTGAGGGATATTTTCCCCCGCGAAAAGGATCCTGTTGGTGTTGCCGGATACGTCCACGGTGCGGACCTGGGGAAAGACCGAGGATATGGTGTCCGAAAGATATGTGTTTATGCCGTCCTTTGCCTCCGAGCGAAGGTTCATGTTCACCACCATGATCCCTTCCGGGGTCAGGTGGCTGCGGACCATTTTGAAAAACTCCGCCGAGGACATCTGAAATGGGATGGTTATGTCCTGATAGGCGTCCACCATGATCACGTCGTACTTACTGTCCACCGCCGCCAGGTACGCCCGCCCGTCGTAGGTGGTCACCCTGGCGTCTTCCGGCAGATCGAAATACCCCGATATTTCTTGATACGGCGCAAATTATTATTTATACTTAAACACACGAACACATGGAGGTAGGATATTGGATTACAGAGCCGTATACTTAAGTGCGCAATGCATTATAGGGATCATGTTTCTGACTCTGTATTATCTTTATAGGGTCAATCAGAAGGGACAGCGTCCGGGAAAACTTGACGTTCTGTTTTTTCTGTTCATGCTGACCCTGGTCCTGGACTGCATCTGGATCCTGATCGACGGAAGACCGGAACTGCGAACTCAGAGTATCGTGCTTGAGCTCGTCTATCTCTCCGCAATGTCCTTTACGGGGTACACCTGGTTTCTTCACACCCTTGATCTTTTTCCCGCAAAGTCAATGAAGATCCGTAGGTACAAATATATTCTGGGGATCCCGGTTCTCGTTTCTCTTGGGATGATTTTCATGTCCCCCAGCACCAACTGGGTATTTGAGATCGATGATTCAGGAACGTATATCCGTGGCAACTGGTC
>CADBRY010000237.1 GCA_902797195.1 uncultured Eubacteriales bacterium | reverse complement strand
TAATGGAAAGACCTCTAACATGCTGGCATTGTTAGTGGATTTCTTCATATGTTATAATAATCAAAATTAATCATAAGAATTGTTATAAACATGTCACAAACCCCCTTCCACTTGCCTTTATATTAGGCAGCATGCAGGATATGTATTTGAAAGTTATCAAGGAGGCGTTATGACATATAAAAAACATAAAACGATAGAATTCGTGTTGCTTGCGATCCTTGTTGTTGAATTGCTCATCGAGATATTATTTGAGTCTCCCTTTCTGATCACACCCGTAACCGTTTTAATTATTCTTTTTTGTATGGTCGTAAATTCCTTAGTATACCGAAGGGCTTATCCACAATGGAAATGGATAAAAAAGAGTTCATCTAGGCCAGTATGAGGAGGTAGGACATGGACAGAGTCAGGATCGACAACGAGCCCAGGGGAAGCGCAACATATTATATGGCCGAGTCCCCGCATGTCTACGGCGAGCGTATCTATGAAATAGAAAAGATGGGAGATGTGAGCATCACTTCCGTTCAGGCGGATGTAGGGAAGAGCAAAGGCAACGGTTGGCGTGATGTCAGATCGGCAGAAGAATACCACGATCTTATATGGAAGACCATAGGAGAAGAGGTTTTTGCGTGCATCTTCGACCTTATAATACACACAGACGCAGAAGCTGCACGAGAAGGATTCCAGGCAACAGTAAAGCTGGATTTTATAAGCAAGCGCCTGACGCTGCAGGTAGATCCATCTCTGGGAGCGGATGACAAAAAACAACTGGCTGACTTTTACGACATGCTGACAGACGAAGACTACTATATGGAACAGATAATCGATGAAGTCGGCGAAGAGCTGGTCGGGATCAAGAGACTTAGCATCGTTGGTAAAGCAGCATTCGCCGCACTGATTGTCATTTTGATCCTCGGAACAATTCTTTCTGATAATTATCCGGACGCAGGTCCCAATTTGTTCACCATCGTGCCTGGGGCGATCTCCATCATCATATCCATCATCGACGGGATCCATCAGTATCTGCTCAAGCGAGCCGCTCAGAAGAAACTGGATGAATTATCGATGAAGACCAATTCGAGTGCGGAGACAAATGGTTACTTTTGAATGAGGGTGAGTGGAAACTATATGTGCTGGAAATGCTACATTAAATTGACAGTGAAGTGATTTAAAGAAGACGATTAAAGGAGGACCGCAATATGAACAAGAAACGAGTCATTCTTGTGTTGATAGCTGTACTGACAACAGTTCTTATGTTATCGGCATGTACAAAGGACATCTCTAAGGATGAAGCTGATATGAACACCCTTAGACCGTACCACCTGTCAGATGAAGAAGAAGATCTGGTGGAACTGTACACACCAAATGGAGCAACTAAAGCAACTATCCAATTTACAGCTGACGAATCCTATAAGCGTGTTATTGTAGGATATGATTATTATGAAAACGGAAAAATAGTCAAGGAAGCTTTGGGTGAAACAAGCGCAGAATTCAGCTATGAGGATGGACCACAGGCCTCGTATGGCAGGATATGCATACTCATCAACGATGACAGCAAAGATGTCAAGATCATGACAAAAGGGAGCAAATCAGAGGATACAAATCTAATGGGAAGCAGCTCGCCATTGACAGACGATGGTCATGAATTCAGTGATATGAGTGCAATAACATCGAGCGAACTTGAGGGGGATGTGAAAATCGAGGCTGGTCGGAAGATACCAGTGTGGGCTTACATCGGGTATAACGATGACAATCTCAGCGTCCTGGATCTCAATACGATCATGGCCGATAAAAAAGTTTTCGGAAGTTATGACCAGTGTTGCGTTTTCTATGCGAAGTTCCTGACTAATGAGGATCAGGATGATTGAGCGTGTATTTGAAACACTAATCTTTCGCTGTTGCTGCAATTAAGGAGATTTAGACATGAGCGACAACAAGATCATCAACAGCCAGACACTGAAAGAAGATGTAGAACGGGAATCCGGAAAGCCTCTTATCGAATCCAACAGCGGCTCCACAAGATATTCCAGCCGCGACAGTTCCTATTCGAATCTGTTTGACTTTTTTATAAAAGCGAGCAAAACAAAATCAACGGAAGGCAGCACGGAATGGAGCAGACTCACAGGAAAAGAAAAAACGTTGATTGTTCTAAAGGCAACGGTGATGCTTCTTGTGATGATTTGTTTTCTTGCCTTTGCATTACATGTGGGCGGCCGGATCGGACTGATGATAGGGATCGCCGTTGTGTTTGTTCTGTGGATGCTGATCTATCGCCTATCTAAGAAGAACGGCAAAACTGATTAACAAATGCAGAGGGAGGCGTACCCTAAATGGTAGAGTCTAGAACAGACGAATTGTGTATGTCTGCCACGGAGCGCGAATGCCATAGACCCGGAGATCCTCGCTGCTCTGCTTGCGGCCTTTCTGAGGGGCCGCCGCGAGCAGCGCACAGATATTAAAGGGCCTGCCGGGGGAAATAATGAACGCCTCATTCGCGCGACACAACCCTCCACATGGAAGAATAGCCGTTAGGCAAACCATACTTCCAAACACATGAGGTGAATATTTGGAAGAATTGCTGTTGGGCAGTCCATACTTCCAAACACATGAGGTGAATATTTGGAAGAATTACCTCTGTGTGATCAATACTTCCAAACAACAAGGAGTGATATTTGGAAGTAGCGCCTCTGAGTAATCAATACTTCCAAATAACGGGGAGTGATATTTGGAAGTAGCACCTCTGAGTGACCAATACTTCCAAATAACGGGGAGTGATATTTGGAAGAAATGCCTCAGAGTGACCAATACTTCCAAACAACAAGGAGCGGTATTTGGAAGTAGCGTCTCTGTGCACTGATTCTTCCAAATGTCTGTGTAATCTGTTAATCCTCGCTGCTCTGCTTGCGGCCTTTCTGTGGGGCCGCTGCGAGTAGCGCACAAATCCAAATGGCCTGCTTTAGTCCATAGTTCAACTTCGACTACCTGGTATAGTGGCCGTCTATGAATTCCACTTCTTCGTAGTTGCCGAAATGGTTCGAGCTGTATGCCTCAACAATGGCAATGATCAGGTCCACAAGAGCCCAGACTCCAAGTCCGCCACCTGTGACCAGCTTTAGAATGCCAAGGCCTATCTGGCCTCTGACGAATCTGTCAACTCCAAGGCTTCCTAAAAACCATGCAAATGCCCATACGAAAAGGTGTTTGTTGTACTTTGTTGAATTCATTTTGTCCTCCTTTATGTCAGATGTAGCGGCAAATGTACTCGTTGATCTTTGCATCCCAATCTTCCGGCGAATATTCCCTGACGATATTTCTTACGGAGTCGATCTGGCTCTCGATCAGGCCAGTCATTTCGTCCAGGTCGTAGATCTTGAGGCTCCGGCGAAGCAGCTGAAATACCCTTCGGTCGATATCCGGCATGTTCAGATAGCTGTCGATCCGGGCAAGCATCTGCTCCTTTTGGGTCAGGTCTCCTTCCACGTCCTGGAGAAGGTTGACCATGTGGTCGCTGACGAACCGCGTGGAGATGCCCTCCGAAAGGTCGATCACCTGTCGTATTTCTTTGACTTTTTCATCGTCGCTGCAAAGGCAATAGTTGCCTTTTTCATATAACTCGTAGAGTTCCGTGCCGGGTTTCACCGCGGCTGTTCTTATGCGGAGAAAATCCGGATCTATCTCGTTTATGACCCGGGCGGTACCTGCCCCATTCTCTTCGGACAGATCCCTGCCACCGATACCGGGCATGAAATATACGCTCAGTTCTATGCC
>CADBRY010000236.1 GCA_902797195.1 uncultured Eubacteriales bacterium | reverse complement strand
GGACGTTATCCGGCATCCTCGCCCTGTGGAGCCCGGACTTTCCTCACCCATCCCGAAGATGGGCGCGATCGTCTGTCTTACCCAAAAATTGATTAAAGAATATAGGGATTTGTATTGGATGCGGCTTCAATCACATCCAGTTTATATCCCCCGCCGGCAACCGCATCTCTAAGCTGAGCCGCCATATTTTCGGTGAATATCTTTTCGGTCCCGTAATGACCTGCATCTATTACCGTAAGCCCCATTGCCTTTGCATACTGAGCCTCATGAAGCTTCAGATCCCCGGTTATGTAGGCATCGCAACCCCACTCCACCGCATCGTTTATGGAATCTCCGCCGGCCCCGGTGCAAAAAGCGACCTTGCTGATCTTCTCACATCCTCCATCCACGCATCTCACATAGTTTTTCGGCAGGTCGAGGCTCTTTTCCACATGTGCCTTGAACTGTTTGAAATCCATGGGTTTTTTCAGATATCCGTAAGTGCCTATCCTGTCTTTGTCGGGCAGGGCAACGTCCTCCAGACCAAGGAGACCGGCCATGTACATATTGTTTCCTCCATCAGCCGCATCAAAGGGAAGATGGGAGGAACAGACTGTGATACCGCTTTTGATCAGCTCAATCACATACCTGCCCACAGGAGTATCCGGTGTCACCTGTTTTATAGGGTAGAAAAGCAACGGATGGTGTGTGATTATCATATCCGCTTTTTTCTTTTTTGCCTCGGAAATTATATCGTCATTTATCTCCAGACATACGAGAACTTTTTTGATTTCTTTTTTACCGCATTGGATCTGTATGCCTGAATTGTCAATATCAAGATAATGATCCGTGGGTGCGATGGATTCTATAAGTTCAACTACTTTATCAATTTTCATCCTCTTGCGTTCCTCTCGTATTTTTCACGCAGCTCTTTGATTTCAATGATCTGTTTCAAATAATCAATGTTGTATTTTGTACGTTCTACAGCGACCTGATCGGGGGTCTTTGCCCTGGCAAGTCCATCAAGGATACCCTCCTGAATGGCGAGCCTGTTTCTCAAGAACTCAAGCACCGGGCCTTTACCGTTGAGCATCCACATAGGGACGCTGAAATGTATGCTGTCCTCATCAGGGAATTCGTCTCCTTTGCCCGTCAGACTGTTTCTGATCCCTGCGGCAAGATCAACTCCTTCCACGTTATCGAAATAATCGAAGTCCCCGGGATCCGTCTCTGTATTGTTCCCGGGAGCCACAGTGATGATCTCAGGGAGGAAATCCCCTTCTTTTACGATATCCTCGCTGAGAAAGAGAAATCCTGCCTCAAGAAGCCATTTTCTAAGAGGCCCTGAAGCTGTCCTTGGCTGAAGGATGAATCTGCTGAAGGATCCGGTTTTCTCGGGATCTTCAGCAAGAATGTCCCTTATGAGTTTACCGCCCATTCCGGCTATGACAACACAGTCCACTTCTCCCTTTTCAATGACCTTGAGCCCGTCGCCGACCCTGAAGGAAACATCGTTTCCATACTGGGCCGCACCTGCGGCAGCCATTGCCTTTTCAAGAGAGGCTTCGCTTATATCCGTAAGAATGACCCTTGGACATATGCCTTTTTCATAGAGATACAGGGGCAGATAACCGTGATCTGTCCCTATGTCCGCACATGTCTGGCCGGGCTTGATTTTGCCTGCCATGGTCTTAAGCCTGTCGTTGATTTTTATTGTCTCCTCAGACCACATAGATGATATTACTCCAGATAATCCTTGAGCTTCTTGCTTCTGGTTGGGTGTCTGAGTTTTCTCAGAGCTTTAGCTTCGATCTGTCTTATACGTTCACGGGTAACGTCGAACTCCTTGCCTACTTCCTCAAGAGTACGTGCTCTTCCGTCTCCAAGGCCGTATCTGAGTTTAAGCACCTTCTGTTCTCTCTCGGTGAGTGTATCGAGAACATCCATAAGCTGTTCCTTCAGCATGGAGAATGCAGCTGCCTCAGCGGGAGCGGGAGCGTCCTCATCGGGGATAAAGTCTCCAAGATGGCTGTCTTCCTCTTCGCCGATAGGCGTTTCAAGGGATACGGGTTCCTGAGCGATCTTCTGGATCTCCTGGACCCTTTCCACGGTTATTCCCATCTCCTTGGCTATCTCATCGGGGGTTGGCTCCCTGCCCTGCTCCTGAAGCATCTGCCTGGAAACTCTGATCAGCTTGTTTATGGTCTCGACCATGTGGACGGGGATACGGATGGTTCTCGCCTGGTCCGCTATGGATCTTGTAATGGCCTGACGTATCCACCATGTGGCATAGGTGCTGAACTTATATCCCTTGTGATAGTCGAATTTTTCGACCGCACGTATAAGCCCGAGGTTGCCTTCCTGAATCAGATCAAGAAAAAGCATACCGCGGCCGATGTATTT
>CADBRY010000235.1 GCA_902797195.1 uncultured Eubacteriales bacterium | reverse complement strand
GCCGGTGCCGTATACGTTTTGCTGGAAACTGCCTCCAGACTGCCGCTGAAGGACAGTGCATTCGAAATGGTGCCTGTGGTCACGCTGTAAGCCTGATAAGTGACCGTATATTCCGCCTGCAGTCTGCGCACGGTAACCCATGCTGTGCCGCCAAGCAGAAGAAGAATAAGCAGTATGCAGACCAGTCGCCGGATCAGACGCCTGCGCCTCCTGGAATTCTTTTTTGTCTCAGTTTTTTCAGAAATCATGCTGAAATCGGTATAGGCTTCCATTCTGCTCTCCTTTCCCGGGCGTGGAACAAATCCCTGTTTCCCGCCCCGCAGCGAGCATAACCGAAGCACCTAAAAATTACTTAAGAAAAATGTTTCCAGTCTGTGAACAATACACGACATCTGAATTCATGCTGTTCAGGCAAAAAACTTTTTCCGATGTCAGCCGCACAGGAACCCGTCACATCAGCAGCTGAATAATGGATCTCGTCTGTCAGGATAAACACATTTTCCCGTTGGTCAGCACACTCATGAAACACAGCTTCTGTGCTCAGAGCAACTTCTTCAAAGGCTCAGCCAAAGTTCATTGCTCTTTCTGGTTCATTCTCACAAGTAATGAAATAAGCTATAAATATAATGACAATCAGGAAAGCTATTCTGGAATAATCCAGAATAGCTCCAACATATATTTGTTACATATTTCATTTTAGACTGCAGAAAGCTCGTTGGTTCAAATACATAAACCGTTTACGAATCATTCCTTTTGTAACTGGCCCAATCGTCTGTAGGCACTTCCGGCAGACTAGGCTTTGCACTGCCAAAGTAGTAATTCATGTCCTCATCGCTCACCTGCAGCTCACGCTGTACACTGTCATATATATACCATGGACGCCTCGGTATCGTTTTATCACGAAGCCTGAAAACACAATAACTGTGAAAGATTTTCGCTTCACTTACATCATTAGCTGGGAAGCGAGTATCGCCATCATTTACCAGGATAAAGTCACTTGCCCAACGTTCATCCTGCTTAGGAAGGGCTTCCGCAATCCGCATTTTGGCTTCATCAACGCAGTTTTGCATCAAGGGCACAGTTAGAATCTGATACAACTTGCCCATTTGATTCAGAAACATCTCACGATATACCGGCACTTTCAACAGTCGTTCTGCGATTACAGCAATATTTCCAGTAGGTGTACTGCCATTTTCATATGAAACATATCTTGCAATGGAATTATCCTGAGAAGAACCAAACGAGTATGTAAAATCTCCCATTGCACACTTCCATGGGCCGCCATTGATTTGATAGAGAAAAACGGACCCATAAAGATTTGAATTTCCGAAATAAGCATTTATAGCAAGGCACTTAAGAAAGCTTTCCGCATCCCATAGATTCTGCTGAATTTCCCGGTCTTCTTCTGAAGATAAATCCAGACTTTTCAGAACCATAATGTCCGCTTCAAGTTCACTTGTTTCGCCGAAAACAATATGACAGTTTGCATCGGCAACATTGATGTTCGCAGTATCATCAACTTTCTCAAATCTGGCAATAGCATCTTCGATATGTTCCCGCCGTGTGTACAGTCCCCAATACGCATCATTCAGATATACGATCACTGGTTCCTGCATCCGTAACGGAACTGCCATGCCGCTTTGTTCAATAAGACTGCAGCAAACCGTGCTGACTATCTTGGTATTTCGCGCATCATAGCCATCATTATAGAGAGTAAAACATACCTCTTCGCTTTCAATTTCCAAGCTTTTCTGGGGAAGTGAGGATTCTATAATATCGTTGCTGCCACTGTACTGACGCAGCACGGCTTCAAAGGTATTCGTTTCATCCACTTGAACCTTAACTGGAACATCCTGATCCTGTATAAGAACCTTCTCAGGGGCATTGATGATTCTAATAACAGACAAACCATCTTCTGATGCAAACGATGGGAACATGTACAACACAATGATTGAAAACAATAGTATGCAAAATCTCGATTTCTTCATATTTTCTTTCCTCAACAACATGAATATGATTTTTTCTCTGAAAACTAAT
>CADBRY010000234.1 GCA_902797195.1 uncultured Eubacteriales bacterium | reverse complement strand
GTCAACTTCCGCATCCACATAGGCGGAGTTTCCGGCAGCTATAAGTTCCTTGCCTTCTTCCTTGATCTGCTTCCAGGCGTATACGCCATCCTCCTCTTCCTCGGAGTCAAAGTTTATGAGGATCTCAAGATTCGTATCTCCGTCGGCTTTTATTCCCTTGAATGTGTCCAGATACGATCCTCCGAATACTATGGCTGAAACATCCGCTCTTTGGATCTGAGTCTTAAGCTCCGCGGCGTTCAGTTCTCTGTCCAGGGGGACGATGCATCCGATGCCTCCGGTAACGGCCAGATAGGCGGTACTCCACTGATAACAGTTGGCCCCTATGACTGCCACCCTCTTACCTTTCAATCCCTTGTCCATCATCCACGTTCCTATCCCGTTTACATCGGCGAGAACTTCGTTGAATGTGATGGGTTCATACTCACCATTTTTATTCCATTTCTGAAGGTATGCGGGTTTGTCTCCAAATAATTCTGCGCTGGAAACAAGAAGATCTTTAAGATCGGTTATGGGTCTCGATTCTTTGCATTTTACATATGAACGGGGGTCGTTTTGTACGTAGGCTACGATTTCATCTGCCCACTGCTGTGCCTTCTTCTTTCTCTCACTCATATCAGTCATAAGATTCGACCTCCTGTTCATTTTCAGCGATCCGGATGGGATCTTGGATGAGAATAACTACAGTTTTATTTTAGCATACTGCATATTTACAGGCAAAAGAAACTGCCGCATCATTTGATGCGACAGTCCTTTTTTAATCCTTTAAGTACGGCTTGTTTTATTTTACTTTCACCGCTACAGGGCATGAGATGTTGCCAATGTAGGTCGTGCTGCCAACCTTTTTAAGCTCTCTGACCTGTACATAGTAGGTGGTTCCGCTCTTCAGTCCTTTCTTGGTGAAGCTGGTTGCGGATGCTCCTACGGTGTTGATGTTATTTGCCGCACCGGATCCATTCTTGTTAGTCGTGAACATGACCTGATATCCGGTTGCCGCGGAGTTCTTGGCCCAGCTCATTGTGAAGCTTCCCTTTGCATTGGATGCAAGACGGATCTTACCTGTGGTGTGGAAGTAACGATAAACTGTGTTAGACCATGCTCCGGAAGCCTTATTCTTTTTGTTGGCTGAGTATGCCACAGGTCTTACTCTGATATCGTAGAGTCCTCCGATGGACAATCCTGTGGTCTGGCCTCTAACAGTATTGCCAACTGTTCTGCTTGTCCACTTGCTTGCACCACGGCTTCTCCAGTTTATCTCATAGTTTGTCGCGCCCTTGACCTTGGACTTATCCCAGATAACATCGTTGGTCTTCTTGGCGGAGTTTGCTATGGTGTTCAGGATAGTTACTTTACCTGTAGGCTTGGTTACCTTGTTGTCTGCTTTTTTCTTGTTGTCTGCATCCTTCTTGGCCTTTATGACTTTTTGCAGAGCCTTAAGGTCGATCTTGACCGCATCGATCTTTTCTTTGTCGGATTCAAATGTGGAGTTCGCCAGGTTTTCGGGACTTACTTCCGCATCCATCTCCTCTACTGACTGCTGCAGTTTTTCGATCTGATCCTTGCCTACTCCAAGCTTCTTCGCTTCCTTGATGGCATCCGCCGCCTGCTTGTCAAGTATCTCAGCCAGCGCTTCTTCTGCCAGCCTCGGGTCTGCTGCCACCTTGATCTTGGTTGACACTGGCTGACCCTCAGCGCCGTCGACTCCATCTACTGCCTTCAGCTTACCGGTGACTTCAACTTCGTGAGCACCTCTGTTGGCATCAGCGTTGTTGCGGTTGTTGTAATCCTCCTCATAGGGGGCAAGATCCCATTCGATCTCGGCTTCAGCTCTGGCCTTCTGCGGATCATCGGTATCAATGCCTACTGTTTTGGGCATTTCCACCTTATCCGGCTCTGTTCCATATGCGGTGCTTGCCTTAGCAGGCTCATCCACATCCTTGAAATTGGCGTCCATACTTCTGAAGGTTCTACCTACACAGATGGCTCCTTCCGGACCATCGGTCAGATATGCATATGCGTAATCCGACTCTTTGCCCTCCTCAATTTGTGGCTTATCCTCGGTGATCGGAATGGTGACACCGTTGAAGTTGATATGGCGTCCTACGTTGAACTTTGTTCCGTCCGCAGGTCTCATGGTTACTTCCGCAATGTAGTTCTCTGCGGACTTAACCATTTTATCTGATGTAAGCCATTCTGCTTCCTGACGCCGATCTTCATTTTTAACAGAATTATCTGTTGTATTGATTTCAGCAGGGAAGTCTACATCGTATATCAGTTCTCCATCACTCAACTTCTTCTTGACCGGGAAGAGGGTGAGTTCGATCGGGGCATTATTATTGATGTAGTTGTTCAGCGCGTCGATCGCTTCCTGAAGTTTCTTGGTTCTATTTTCGATGCCATCGACTTCCGATTCGGTAAGATCTCCGATATATCTCTCCAGATCCTCTTTGGCAGTATTTACTGCAGCAATTAGATCCTCAGGCTTCTCGATGTCCGCTGACTGTGCAGCTTCCATGGTCTTCTTAGCCTCGTCGATTACTTTACCAGCTTTTTCCTCGGGCACGAGTCTCGGGTCAGCTGCTACATGGATGGTGATCTTAACATCCAGAGGCACTTCGTTCGGATTCAGAATAGTTTCCGGTTTCACGGCAGTGCCGCTGACTACAACATCGTGGGCTTCACGCTTTGTTGTGTCGCCAAGATCAATTCCCTCTGTATTCCAGTTGACCTGCAGCTTTCTCTCACCTGCATCGGTGTTGGCTGTGACTGTCTTGGGCAGTCCCACGCTGTCTATGGAGTCGTCGAACTCTGCACTCAGTGGAGCACACTCGTCGATGGAATCAAGATTGATCTTATCTGCTGTAATTGTTCTGATGAGATGCAGATTTCCTTCGCTGTCGATCCATGCTCTGTTACCGTCGGTATTCTCGCTTCCGTGGATCTCGATCTGGACG
>CADBRY010000233.1 GCA_902797195.1 uncultured Eubacteriales bacterium | reverse complement strand
GTTAACAGTTTTATTATTTCCACTGTCTACTTGGAAGGAAGCATATCACTGTAGAGGATGGGGGATTTCTTGCTTGTTTATGTTAAAGTGTGGGATTTTTTTTATTTAAAAGTATTAACTTGTCCGGATTCTCTGCCTTTCTATAAGTGTAAGGGAAAAAAGTTAATAAGGGATGTAAGGAGAAGAAAGATGAGTAAGAAAAGAGAGATGAGAAAAGTAAATATCGCAGCCGTTATGGTCGCTTCCATCATGGCACTTGGAACCTGGTTTGCCACTCCTTATGGGGTATCACCGGTTGCCGCCGCGGATGAGCTGCAGACGACTTCCGAATCAGGGACAATGCTGATACCGGCACAGGAAGGGTTTTATGACAGTAATCGATACGAAATAAAAAAGTGGAAGAGGGCAGGATATCTATAAACGGCATCGTGTTTTCAGCCGGATTGGCAAGGGTCGAGCTGACGGATGGTCACTACGCCATCTATCCGCCACAGGATAAACCGGGATTTACATGTAAATTGTACTACTGGATGCCTGAGGGGTATGGCGGAGAGTATTATCCCGGAGAGATAGAAAGAAGCAAGTTAGAAGGGGTTGAGCAAATGAACGCCGTGTGGATATACGTAAGGAACGAGGACAACCCGCCGATGGTCATAGAAGATGACCCCATCGAGGATGAGCTCGGTGAGGACGAGTACATAGAGGATGAACCGCTCGAGGATGAGCTCGGTGAGGACGAATATACAGAAGATGAACCGCTCGAGGATGAGCTCGGTGAAGACGAGCACATAGAAGACGAGCCGCTCGAGGATGAGGTCGCTGGCGAGGATCCTATGGAGGGAAGCCCCACCGAGGACTCCACCGAACCGGTCGAAGAAAACAAGTCAATAGAGGCAAGCGATGAGGCGACGGGCACCGGCACTCCGGAAGAAGATGGCACACCAGAGGGAACTGGGGCATCAGAGAACACCGGCACTCCAAACGTAAGCAATGGCACGACGGACACCGGGGATCAGACAGAAAGTGAGGATACAGCAAAGCCAATCACAACAGACTTCGACAAATACATGAGCAGCAAATACGGACAATGCGACCCCAGAGCATATGTAAAAGTGGATAACAGGACCAGAGACGAGGCCTATGTGCCGCCGCTCAAGTCGGATCTAAGGGAGGCATCGTACAGGGAAGACAGCAGGGTACACAGTACAGAAGCAGAACACGGCAGCACTCCCAGGACGGGAGACGACATCTCAATGAAGCTGTACCTGGCGGCAGTGATTGCCTTTATATCACTCATAAGCGCAGCCGCGATAATCAAACAGCGGGATAACGAATTTGAACATCTGTAGGACTTAAGACATAAAAAGTAAATGAAATATGGAGTATTAGGAGGAATGAGAAGATGAAGTGTTATTATCACGAAAATCGAGAAGCTGTAGCCACTTGCAACGTATGCGGAAAGGCTCTTTGCCCCGAGTGTGCGGATAAGTACAATGTGCCTCTTTGCGGGAACTGCGCAAGTACCGAGGTCACGGAAGAAAAGAATCGTATAAAACGGAACATGATGATAGGAGGTGGTCTGATAGTAGCATTCATAGTATGGAACATCATCATGGGTGGGATCCCAATATCCTCATCCATGTCCATAGGGACGATCCTGGAACTGATATCGGTGCCCTTCATCCTGGTGTGTGCACCATTCGGATGGGGCGCGCTGAACAGGATAACGGCCAACACCTTCATGATACTGCCACTGATCGGCTGGCTGCTGTACCCGATCGTAAAGGCAATGCTCAGCCTGTATGTGGGTCTGGTGGCGGCGCCGGTGGCGGTGATCAAGTACCTGAAATTAAAATCAAACATAGAGTCGGTAGAAATGAGCAGGTGACATGAGGAAAGGCAACGAAGCTCATAAACCAACCGTCGGTCACAAGCCACCGGTCACCAACTACCGGTTGCATTCAAAATCGTCCGAAAACCTTGATTTCGCCGATCGCGGAGCGTATAATATGAAACTGTTGAAAAAAGAAGGGAGTGATGCGAATGTCCGTTAATTCCCGAAGAGATCCGGTAAAGCTGGCGCAGATAACCATAAACGTAGAGAAAACCGGAGAAAAGTTAAAGCTGATCACCAGAGAAAAAGGCTACGATGTGAGAGACCTGATGACCCTTACAGGGTTCAGCTCCCAGGCCATCTACAAGTGGTTCAACGGAAGGTCACTTCCCTCCACGGACACACTGGTAGTCCTCAGCAAAGCTCTGGATATGGAAATCATAGAGCTCCTCGTCATTGACGGGGAGTTTGATTTTTACCGGAAACGTTTGTATCAAGAAAACTTGCAGGTGCAACCGTGGGTTTGATGACCGGACGCCTCCGTGCGGTTAGAATAAAATCACAGCGGATAATCAATAGGAGGTACTGGAAATGGGATACAAAGAACAACTGAATAAAGTATTGGAAGAAATGAAAGCATTGCCTTTGGAAGACCGGAAGGGGTGGCGGGAAAAAGCGAGAAGCACCCACCACATCCTCGCGGGCCTGACAAAAGAAGGGGGAGCCGGAGAATGCGATCTGGAGGATTTGATGATCGCCGCCAGGATCAACATGGAGAGAAATGCAATGTATGACTCCATAGAGGAGTGGATGAAAAAAAGGGAAGATTTGATCAGGGAAATGAAGGAGGCCATCCACCAAAAACGGGACAGCATCATATGGCTCAGGATGCTCATAAGAAACCTGACATACGCCGAGATGAGGGAGACGGTCGACGGCCTCCGGCTGAGGCAAATCAACCAGTTCCTTTTCCCGGCGCTGGAAGAGGAGGCGAAAAGGGAACCAACTGAAAACCTGATGAAATGGTACATAGCCATGCTGGACAGAAGCGACAGCTTTGAAAGTGAGGCCTTCAATCGCCTGGCATACTTCTACCTCTGGAACGGGCACTGGGAGTGCGATGAGGAAAAGGCGAAGAACTACTTTCTGGCAATGGAGAGGCGGGGGATCGCCCGGAAGAATCCCTATAAAGGCTCCTTTGGAGAGAGTGGTCACGAGGAGATGATCCAAAAGCTTTTGAGGGGTGAGCTGGAAAAGAACAGGTTCGGCATACTGGCAGGATATGCAGAAAAACTGGTCGATGAATTTGACTCAATCGATGACTGCCGTGAGCAAGACCTGAGGCAAACAATGGAAATGCTGTATAAAAACTTCATAGAAAATCCCACGGAAGAGAACGCTGCCAGAGCCGACGAAGTTTTTAAAACCTACGGAGCGGCTCTCCAAATATTGATAAAAACAGCCCGGGAGAATCCTGACCGGGAGCATCTTGGAAAGGCAATCGTATTCCTGTTCTACATGCTCTACGATCACGACAACTGGCTGTTGAGAATAATAGAACTTGAAGCGGGCGGCAGAGTGACCGAGGCGTACTACGCACGAATGCAAAGGTGGCTGGAGGACATGGAGGAGTTCTGCGGCGGGGACTTCATTATTGGAGAGGAGCTCCTGGTGATGAACAGCCTGTACGAAAATCTCATCGCCCACTGGGACGCTGCCGATGACAGGGATAAGGTCAGGAGCCTGCTGGAAAAACACGTGTACAGCACCGACGGGCTGGCGGTTCTGTCAAAGGCGTCCTCTGAAATCAGGATGGACTTTTTAGGATCGCCCTACATGACCCACAACGGGATGGCCCTGCTGAAGATGTACAAAGATGACGGCGTCGACGAGAAGGCGGAGGAGCTTGTCAAAGATATAGGGGGAACGGAAAAAAGATTTTCAGAACAGGATATTGAGGTGCTGGACTTCGGCCAGCTCAACAGGCTGAAAAACAAATATCTTTTCCTGCTGAAGAAGCTGGGTATGCACAATGATGAAGAGACCGCCAAGGATGCAGATCTGTGCCGGGAGTACTACTTCGATGGGGAGTATGCAAAGGCAACAGAAGCCTGTGACCCAAAAAACGAAAAAAGGCTCAGGCTCCTTGAATACATTGCCTTTGAAAAACTGCCCGAGGGAGTGGGGATCACCAAAGCACAGGAAGATCCCGGGCACAGAGGAGGGACAGCCAGACAAATGTCATTTACCGGAGGATTTATGACTGCAACGGAGATGACCTGCCGGGAGCAAAAGGAATTTGCTTTTGAACTGGAGGATATGGAGGAAAGATTCCATGAGGACGTCACAGGGGAAGAGAAAAAAGCCCGGCCGAAAGAAGACTACTGCCTGAAATACACCTTCCGCCCGGCGCCGGCCACTGTGAGAGGCGACTTCATAAGATATCTCTACAGCAATCCCGGGGGAAGAGACTGGTTCGGACGAACGGAAGAAGAGTGGGAGGAGGCCTTCAGCAACCTTGAACAGGCCTCATCAAAATCAAGTCAAAATCAAATCAAATCACAATGGCTTTGACCAACTTAGGTCAGAGCCATTTTTTCTGAATAAGTCAACAGGTTGGGGCGGATAAGTCTAGTTGACTTCACATATGACTTAATTAAGGTGACTTAGAAGAGACTGAGGAAGGACTTACGGAAGGGAGGGGAAAGGGGATAAAACGTTGCCTTTCCATGACTTGAGGCGGTGGACCCAGCCTAAGATGTCAGAAAATTGCGAATTGGCATTGGTTTTGCTTCATAGAGAGTAGAGGAGTAGTGTGAATTAGAACTTTAATGCAGTACAGTAACGGAGGTGAAAGATGAAGATCAATGAACAAAGGCTGAAGGAAAGATTCGACCGGATCAATGGTCTTGCGGTCACGGATGAGGGGGGAAAGATGCGTCTGGCTTTGAACGATGCGGACAAGGAGGGGAGAGACCTGTTGGTGTCCTGGTTCAAAGAGGCGGGAATGGAAGTAACTGTGGACGATATGGGATCCATCTACGGAAGGCTCCCGGGAAGCGACCCGGATGCGCTGCCCATAGCTCTTGGATCACATATGGACACCCAGCCTAACGGAGGTCCATACGATGGGCTTTTCGGAGTGATGGCAGGGCTGGAGGCAATCGTCTCAATAAAAGAAAGCGGCGCGGATATAAAAAGCGATTTGATCCTTGTGGACTGGACCAACGAGGAAGGAGCCCGCTTCGTGCCTCCCATGCTTGCAAGCGGCGTCATCTCGGGACAGTTCACCAGAGAGTGGGTTTATGACTTAAAGGATGTTGACGGTATAAGATACGAGGATGAGCTTGAGAGGACCGGATACAAAGGTGACGAAAAGAACAGGCTGGGGGATGTGAAAGCCTATCTGGAGCCCCATATAGAACAGGGACCCGTGCTTGATGCGGAAGGCCATCAGATCGGCATAGTCACCGGTGCTCTTGGAATCACAGGTCTGGATGTGACCATAAGAGGCGAAGCCAATCACGCGGGCACGACGCCGATGGCAATGAGAAAGGACGCCCTTGCCGCGGCTTCGGATGCGATCCTGAAGATCCAGGCCAACTGCGTGGAATTCGGCGAGCCGGCAGTTCTGACAAACGGCATCATAAACGCCCAGCCCGCAAGCAAGAACATTATCCCCGGAGAGGTTTATTTCAGCGTTGATTTGCGGTATCATACTGATGAAGGAATGGCGGAGCTGGAGAAACAGACCATAGCGATTATTGAAGAGACCTGCAAGGCATACGGCGCAACAGTCGATATCAAGCAGTACTGGAGGGCAAAACCGGCACACTTCCATGAGACCATCGTGGGATGCGTGGAGGAAGCTGCCAGTGAAGCGGGCCTTGATGCCATACGGATCATCTCAGGCGCCGGTCATGATGCGGTGTTTATCAATGAGGTCCAGCCCGTGGGCATGATATTCGTTCCCAGCATCAAGGGAATGAGCCACTGCCCTCAGGAGGACACGAAATGGGAGGACATCGTCGCCGGAACTGAACTGACAGCCGACACTATACTGAAGCTTGATAAGGCTGAAGTCAGCAGATGATGTTGCAGTAAGAGAAAGTAGGAAATTTAAGAAAGGAAGGAAGACATGGCTATGCATCCAGAAATGAGAAGAAGTGACAGAAAACTCAGCGATGAGGAAACGAGAGAGATCCTGGAAAAGACGGAATTTGGCGTGCTCGCAACAGTTGGAGAAGATGGACAGCCCTATGGCGTACCTCTCAGTTATGCCATTGGAGAAGGCAAGATCTATCTCCATGGAACCAACGCGGGCGGTCACAAGAGCCAGAACATGGAAGCCAATCCCAATGTGTGCTTCACCGTGGTTGGAAGCAATGAGACAATGCCTGAAAAATTCGGAACCAAGTACTCATCGGCCATTGTCTTCGGAAAGGTGCGAACCGCCGACTCCGACGAGGAAAGAAAGGAAGCCATGATGGCACTCCTGCGCAAGTATTCGGGAGATTTCATGGAGGGCGGCATCAAGTACATGGAAGCCAGCTGGGCGAAGTTCAACGTATATATCCTTGAGATCGAAGAGGCCGTTGGAAAGGCAAGAAAGCAGTGAAGGGAGAAGCGATGAATGAGATGAACGAAGCAGCAAACCTGACTTCGGATCCATTCTGGAAAGAACTTCGCGAAAAGTACCTGAAATATCTGCAGACCATAGCGGACATTGGTTTTGCTGCAATCGAGGTGGAGCAGCTACCTAAGGACCCTAAGACGCCTGAGGAGCTGTGTGACGGAATCTGCAGGATCATGGAGTTCTGCAAGGAATTGAATCTGATAGTGGATCAGAGCCCCACCAGCATCTATGTTTCAAATGCAAAAGGCAAGACGATTCGTGTCAATAAGTATTTTGAGGAATCCTCCGGACTGAGCAGGAAGGAGATCCAGGGGAGGGTAAACCTTGATCTTGAGAAGGAGACCCTGTACGAACCCTCCGTTGGAGCTATCGCACTGAACGAAGGCCGAAGGGTAATCATTCCTCAGGTGATGAATCATGACAGGGAGTTCATAGTCGCGGGAATGCCCATAAAAGACGAAAAGGATGAGGTGTTCTGCGTTGTTACCAACGCACTCCTCAATTTTGACACTCATAGGATCTCCCACTATTTTGAAACCAGAAATGAGGAACGTACAAATAACGTCCCCACTGTGCCAAAGATCATCGCCGTAAGCGAAAAGATGCAGGACATCCTGCGCCTTGCGGATATAATCAAGAACACTCCCTCGACCATCCTTCTTGAAGGAGAGACGGGCGTGGGCAAGAGTCTTCTGGCCAGGTACATCCATTTCACCGGGGACCGCAAAGACGGGAAGATGACTGAGATAAACTGCGGGGCTATCCCTCAGGCGCTGCTGGAATCCGAGCTTTTTGGCTATGTCAGCGGAGCTTTTACGGGAGCCGACAGAAAGGGCAAAGCAGGACTCATTGAAGCCAGCGATGGAGGTACCATCCTGCTGGATGAGATAGGAGAACTGCCCCTTCTCCTGCAGGTGAAACTTCTACACTTCCTGCAGAATCGCAAGATCACCCGGGTTGGCGGAACGGAGGAGATCCCCGTCAATGTTCGTGTCATCGCGGCGACAAACAGAAATCTGGAAAAACTGGTAGAGGAAGGCGAGTTCAGAGAAGACCTCTTTTATCGCCTGAACGTTGTGCCCATCGAGATCCCGCCTCTGCGGGAGAGGAAGGAAGACATCATCCCCGCGGTCAGGTATTTTGCGGAAAAATACGCAGCTCTCTATGGAAAGGAACTGCATATAGACGACAGTGATATATCCCGCTATGAACAGCGTCCCTGGAAGGGCAACCTGCGCGAGCTGGAAAACTACATCGAACGAATCATAGTTACAGAGGGCCGTATGATGTCTGAGACGAATGGGGATGCCAGGGAGGAATGGACCTTGAGAAAATCGTCGGAGGATTCCTCGGGAGGCAAAGGCAACAGATCTTCTGAAGAAAGGCTGGATGAAAGCGACGAACGGGAACGGATCCTGGAAGCCTATCACAGGCTGGGCAGCAGCTACAAAGTAGCAAAGGAACTTGGTCTGAGCCAGAGCACCGCCTACAGAAAGATAAAAAAATACCTTGGTCAGTGAAGATATGACTTAAGCATATCTCGGACAAAAAAGAATATAATGGACAGGAAAATGACTTAAGTCAAAAAGCGTGACTTAAGTCATTTTTATAATAAATCGCAATTCATTGACTTGTCAGAATAATCAGGAATTGACTTATGGGAGTTGATAATTTCCTCGGGGAAGAAAATAATTTAGAAACCGGCCCGCGCTATGAGTGTGTGATTCCAAAGGTCCCGGCGGTTGCCTTTCCATAAATAAAAAAACTTTCGAAAAAAATCCCCGGAGGGGGAGGGGGTTGGCATTGCTTTTGCGTAATAAATCGATATAGTAAACAGCCGGCGGGATTCACACGCAGGGGAAACATGTCGGACATCGTCGGGCAATATAAGAGAAGAGGAGTAAGGAGGGAAAAATGGCAACGTTACAGGAAGTAAAAGATTTCATCGTCAAATGGAACGAAGAGAACACTCAGGAATTCTATGACACAGAACAGTTCATCTGGGAACATCCGGAGCTTTCTCTGCAGGAATTCGAGTCTGCTAAGGCGATTATTGACTTGATGAAAAAGCATGGATTTGAAGTGGAGGAAGGCGTGGCCGGAATGCCTACCGCGTTTATTGCCACATACGGTGAAGGCAAGCCGGTTATCGGATTCAGTGCTGAGTACGATGCACTGCCGGGTCTGTCCCAGGATCCTGAGAAGCTGGAAAAATGCGCGATCACTCAGGGTGCGCCGGGACATGGCTGCGGTCATAACCTTCTGGGCACCGGCGGAGCAAAGGCCGCCATCGCCGTCAAGAACGCCATGGAGAAATTCGGACTGAAGGGTACCCTGAAACTTTACGGTACACCGGCTGAAGAACTCTGCCTGGGCAAGCCCTACATGGGAAGAGCGGGATGCTTCGACGATGCGGATGCGATTCTTGACTGGCATCCATGGAGCTATACAAAAGCTAACTACGACAGCTGCCAGGCATATTTCAGTAAGAAATATCATTTCAAGGGCAGGACATCACACGGCAACTCCCCCTGGCACGGACGCAGTGCACTTGATGCGGGACAGCTTATGGGACACGGAATAGATATTCTTAGAGAGCACATTTATCCGGGCAATCCCCCCGATGCCGCAAACACCATCAACTACACATACACCACCACGGGACCGGAATTCCCAAGCGTTGTTCCCGACTACACTACCGTGTGGGTCATTGGAAGATTTGAGACCACTGAGGAAATGCTGGATACTCTCAAGAGAGTTGACAACTGTGCAAAGGGCGGGGCCATAGCCACCGACACCACAGTAGAGGAAGAAGTCATCACCTGCACCCACCACAAGATCCCCAATAAGGTACTGGCGGAGAAGATGCACAAGAACATAGAGGCCATCGGTGTTCCCCAGTTCACTGAAGAAGAACATGAAAAAGCAAAGGCGGTCCAGAGAGAGATCGGACAGCCTGAGACAGGTCTTCCCACAGAGCTGGATCCCTTCGAAGGCGGATTCACCGTACTGTGCGACACGTCTGAGTACAGCTGGTGCGCACCCTATGCAGCGCCTTGGGTAGCAATGGGAATGCAGGGATGCGGATGGCATCACTGGGGCGTGGTAAGACATGCTGCAGACACAATGGGCCGTAAGAGTATGGACTGTGCCGCAAAGGCAATTTCGCTTACGGCAGCAGACCTGCTCTGCGAACCTGAGGTTCTTGAAGCGGCTCAGGCAGAGTGGAAGGAACGCATGGACGGCAGGGTCTATGAGTGCCTGCTCCCGGCGGATCAGCAGCCGCCACTTGAGCTGAACAGGGATGTCATGGAAAAATACAGGAAATAGAGAGGAATAATTGTTTCAGGGGGATGACCCATTATGGAATAATGTTAGGTCATCATTTAAAAAAATGACAGAGAGGAGGAAAAGATGAGTTCAGTAGTTACTATTTCAATCGTCGTGCTGGTCATTCTGGTTATACTGTTTATCCTGGCCGGAATGTGGTTCAGCCGAATGGCCAAGTCAGCGGATGACTTCCTGCTGGCAGGTCGTGGAGCCCCCTTCTGGCTGCTGGCAACGGCCTATCTTGGCGGATATGTAGGAGGTGCCAGTGTATCCGGTTATGTTGGAAACGGTATGGCATCAGGTATTTCCCAGATGTGGGCATCACTGTTCGTTGTATCCGGATGTACATTGTTCACGATCCTGTTTGCAAGGAGACTGAATTACTTTGGAAGAAAGACCAACGCAGTCACGATCACAGACTTTGTCGTCGAAAGATACGGAAATGTTATGAGAATCCCCGCAGCGATCGTATCTCTTACAAGACCTACGATCCTGACAGGTATGCAGTTCCTGGCAATTGCAACCTCCATGACCGTTGTATTCGACACAAGCATCACCTTCGGCGTTATAGTATCATCAGTTATCATCCTGCTGTATCTGATTACAGCCGGTCAGTATTCGGCGCTGGTAACCCAGTGGTTCCAGTCCATCCTGCAGGCTATCGGTATCATCCTGTTCGCACTTATCGCATTCAAGATGGTATCGGGAGACATCACAGAAGTTACCCACACCTTCTACGAGGTCCTGCCGGGAGACTTCACCAACTTCTTCGCGCTGGATACTTCCGTATTCACAACTTATGCACTTACACTGGGACTGTTCTATCTGGCTGACCCGTGGATGTACATGTGGGCCTATGTAGGCAAGACACCTAAGGTTTCTTCCAACGGAATGCTTGCAGTACTCGCGGGATCCTACTACAACGTACTGCCCTTCCTGGCAGGTATGGCAATCCTGGCAGGAGCAACCATCGGTAAGCTCACCGTTCCCGAAGGTCTGGCAGGTGACAGCCTCTATGCATGGTTTACCATCAACTTCTCCAACACATTCATTGGCGTAATCATCCTTGTAGGTCTGCTGATGACTATCATCTCCTGCGGATCATCCTTCGCAATGAATGGTGTTACCATTATCACAAAAGACATTTATCAGAGCTGCATCAACAAGAATGCAACCAATAAGCAGGCGGTACGCGCAAGCCGTATCTCCGTTGTTATCATCGTTGTGGTCGGTATCGTATCAGCTCTTTGGCTGCCGATCCTGGTACCTCTCTGGGTACTTGCACAGGCCATCTGTCTGTCAGGTCTCTTCGCAACGACCATGAGCGCATGGTTCTGGAAGAGATCCACCACAGCCGGCGCGCTTGTATCCTGTGTAGGCGGCGCTGCTGCGGCCACTGCTTGGGCAATGTATGCCTGGGCCAGCGCGGGAAGCCCCGGCGAGCTGATGCACGGACTGCATGCTGTACATGTAGGCGTATTCGTATCCATCCCGCTTATGATAATCGTCAGCCTCTGCACCAAGCCCGACTATGAGAGAGCAGAAAGAACCAACTGGGTAACTCTCGGCAAGGAAATGCGCGAGTCCCAGGATATCCCCGAATCGGAAAAATGCAACGGCCCCGGATTCTTCGGATGGCTGGGTGCAGACACTCCGGGATGGAAGACCTTCTGGATATGCGTTGCTGTGGTATTCGCAGCTCACTACATCATGTCCTTCGCCTTCCACGTAGAACCTATAGGAATCGCAATGGTCTGGACCTCGTTCATAGTCGGCGGACTTATGATCTTCATCATGGCGATCCTGGGCGGAAAGGATATCGTCGGTATGGCAAAAGCCTCCAAGAACATTGGAAAAGGCGAGCGACTGGAATAAGACCTACTTCTCTGTTTAATAACAGTACACATTTGGAAAAGACCGCTTCGGCGGTCTTTTCCTTTGCGCCGGCGGCGGGCATCTGTGGCTCCGCCGGC
>CADBRY010000232.1 GCA_902797195.1 uncultured Eubacteriales bacterium | reverse complement strand
TCTCCGCAGCGGATTCTCTCCGACTGGTTTTCAGCCAGGTGCTCGTCCTGGGGGACTTCTACATAATCGGCAAGAATCGCATCTCCGGCAATGCGGTGAATGATCCCGGCGACCTCTTCATCAGTGATGTGGACAGATGTTTCTGCGATGACATGACAGATGCCGTGGCCGATAAGCACCTCCACGGCGATCTTCGGATTATCGTCCTTGGTATAGGCCAGGTCTACAAGCGCACCGGCAATGCGATCCGAAATCTTATCCGAATGCGCGGGGTTGACTTTTTCAAACATATCCTTATCCTTTCCTTGCCCGAAGCAATCTCTCCATAAGGTCGTCCTGCGGAGAGGTGTCTCCGTAATCAGTGGAGCAGTTCTCCTTCACGATCTGGAAAATCTCGTTCCACAGCCTAACGGCCTGATTCATGTAGTTGATGCCGATATTGATAAACGGAGACGGAATCGGCTTCTGAGTGGTTGGGTGCTTGGAGAGGAAGCCCATCTTGTTGGTCATTTCCTCACACTGAATCCATCTCGCAGAGCACATGGCATAGCGCTCAAGAAGCTGCGGTGAAACCTTGGAAGCGCAGCCGATCTTCTTTAGCCACTCCCAGGTCTCTGTATATATTTCCTCTGCCTGCAGAGTGCTTCCGTCTCGCTGCTCGGCAGACAGAAAATCGTGGGGCTTTGGCATATCGACACCCTCGACTTCGGGAATATCCAGAACTATCAGCCGTCTGCCGCCAGGATTTCCGTTTGATGCCTTTTCGGCTATGCCCTTGGCTTTCCTGCCCGCACCCGGCCGTTTCCCTCCCCGGCCGCCTATGTTGTTCGATTTTGTCGGCACTTTCCCACCGCCTTTCTGTCAGATTTTTTTCTTGCTATGGAAGTTCCCCAAAGATATGGCTTACACTTTTCATATATTTCAGCCTTCAATTCTTCTGATGCTTCTGACACCGGATTTCTAAACCCTGCGAACTCGCCAAATAGCAATTCAGACGCATAGTTATAGGCTCTTGCACATTCTTCAAGACTCTCAGATCTCAATAAATATATCTGGGCGCCGTTGATACTGATTTTTGCCATGTAGTATCCTCGTTGTTTGTTATAGAAGGTGCCCAGATAACCAGTCTTGTTTCTTTTTCCGATTCCACGATTCATGCAATTTTGCTGATTAGTTACTATTCTCAAATTTGATCTTCGGCAATCTGTCTTGTCTCGATTAATATGATCAACAATAAGGGTATTGCTTTTTTCCAAACCGAGTACAATCCAATGAAGCATCATGCATGCGCTGTAGTCATTTGTTTTTGATGTGATGGGATAGCCTTTCCAGTTGAGATGGATTCTATTTTTTGATACTTCGTCAACCATATCAGCATCAATTAAGAAGAAGGTTCCGCATGGCAAAACTCCCCTTGCGATATCCCCTTGTATTTCAAAGCCATAAATGTTTTCTTTCTGATCCTGCATGATCGTTTCATCCTCCTACCTGGTAGCCTTACAAGAGGATAAAAACTGACGGTTTCGTTGGAATAACCCTGCCGATTTTGCCCATCGGCCTATTGCCCTTTTGAAAACGCTTTTTTCACACACGAAGCCCCGGGCCGTTGCTCGGCTGTTAGGGTCCTGGAGATTAAGACCGCCCCTCCCGGTCAGCTGCGGATCCGTCTGTCCCCCAGCTCATGGTGCAGCTTCGTATGACAGGATTGACAGAGCGACATGAGGTTGCTCTCCCTGTGGTCACCGCCCTTACTTATCGGGAGGATGTGGTGTACCTCCTCCACAGGTTTCAGCCGTCCTTCCTTTAGGCACATCTCGCATAGGGGATGTTTTGCAGCATAGCGGTCACGGATTCTTTTCCATGCCCGGCCGTACTTCTTGCTTATGTCCGGGTCCCGCTCATACCTGTTGTAGCGCCGCTCGTATTCAAGCCTGTGCTTCTCACAGTACTGACCGCCTGGGACGGCCAGCTTCGGACATCCGGGGTGCCCGCACGCTCTTTGTGGTTTCTTTGGCACGGTATCACCTCCGTTTCTGCCCATGAAAAAAGCCCCGCAGGTATACCTGTGAGGCTTGTTCGTGATTTACTATTCCACGCTACCATTATACACATAGGGGCCGTGCCAATCTATGGCAAAGTGTGCCAAAGTGTGCCAACTTTACTCCGGAACATGAAAATTTCTTAATGCCGATGCATGAATGCGGTGTACCGTCCGGCTGGAAACATGAAGCTTTCGGACGATATCGTCCCAGGTGTAATTCTTGAGATAGCGGTAGGTAAGCAGAAGCCTTTCCTCCCTGTCGGTCATTTTCTCCAGGGACTCTCTGATCTGCTTTCTGAACATAACCAGCTCGCAGATCTCCCTGTTTATCTTTTCTTCCATCTCTGCAATATCCCCAAGATAGCGGACGAAGGCAGGATCCGGATTTCTTGACGATTGCACACGCTCTCCCAGCTGTGGACCTGATATCCTGCCAGCCAGGTCCCGCAGATGCCCAAGCTCACCAACGTCGGCTTCTATCAGTTCGTTCAGCCTGAACGCCTTTCTTAAGTATTCCTTGGCTGTCATAGTGCCTCCTTCAGATTAGCCTTTACGGCATCAATGAGTGAGTTCTGCGTCCGCTCTTTTCTGCGAAGGGCCTTCATGACCTCCTCGTCAATGGTTCCAGCAGTGATGATATGGTGGATAATGACGGTATCCTTTTGCCCCTGCCGATGAAGACGGGCATTCGTCTGCTGATAGAGTTCCAGACTCCAGGTAAGCCCAAACCATATGAGGGCAGATCCACCATCCTGCAGGTTAAGACCGTGACCGGCTGAAGCAGGATGGATGATAGCAACCGGGATCCTTCCCGCATTCCAGTCTTCGATATCCCTGGTCGACTTTATCTCCCTGACAGAGAATCTGCTTTTGATCCGGTCTGCGTCATGCTGATACCAGTAAGCCACAAGGACCGGTCTGCCGTTCATTCCTTCAATGAGATCCTCCAAAGCGTCAAGCTTGCGGTCGTGAATGACGATGCTCTTTTTATCCTCATCGTAGATGGCTCCGTTTGCCATCTGCAGGAGTTTTCCCGACAGGACGGCAGCATTGGCGGCGTCAATCTCTTTTCCCTTAATGCTTGCCACCATGTCTTCGCGGAAGGAGTCATAGACCGCTTTTTCCTTTTCGCTCATGTGGACCGGCACCTCATTTATCACGCATTCCGGCAGCTGGAGATAGTCGCAAGACTTCATGGAGATGGTAATGTCGGAGATTTTTTCATAGATGGCATCCTCCGCGCCTGGGAGGGGTTTGTAGCTGAAGATGACATCGCCGTTCCGCTTGTCAGGGGTAAAGTAGCTATGACGGTAGCGGGTAATGTATCTGCCGAGCCTCTCACCCATATCAAGAACCCTGAACTGCGCCCACAGATCCATAAGACCGTTGGAGGAGGGCGTTCCGGTAAGACCCACAATGCGTTTTATATACGGCCTGACTTTTAAGAGACTTTTGAACCTCTTGGCCTGGTGAGATTTGAAAGACGAAAGCTCATCAATGACCACCATATCGAAGTCAAAGGGGATCCCGCTCTTTTCAATCAGCCACTCCACATTTTCCCTGTTGATAATGTAGACAGAAGCTCTCCGGGACAGAGCCGCTATGCGTTCCTTCTCACTGCCGACTGCCACAGAGTAGGTCAGTCCTTCAAGATGGTCCCACTTCTTTATCTCGGAAGGCCAGGTGTTTTGACAGACCCTGAGAGGTCCGATAACCAGCACCTTCCGCACAAGAAAGCTGTCAAGGCAGAGGTCAAACAGCGCAGTCAGCGTGATTACGCTCTTCCCAAGACCCATGGATAGAAAGATTGCCGCTATGGGATTGGACAGGATAAAGCCCGTCGCGTATTTCTGATAATCATGTGGTTTGTATTGCATGAAGCACCTCCTCAATCTGCCTGGGTTCGTCTATGCAAAAGACCTTAAAGCCCAAACTTTCCAGCTGCCTTTTCCGTCTTATCTGCAGCGGCCGCATTGTCCTTCCGGGACTTTTCAGTTCCACAAAACCCATGCAGCCTCCCGGAAGAAGAACAATGCGGTCAGGCACTCCATCCCATCCAGGACTTACAAACTTTGGTGCCAGTCCGCCTCTATCCCGGGCAGCTTTTACAAGCCTCTGTTCAATCTGTTTCTCTCGCATAGTCCCTCCACAGCTTCTCAAATGCTGACATTGCACCATCGCAGGCATTGATTCGTCCGAGATACCTTTCAATGATATTTCGATCTGCCAGCACAGGGAAGCTAAGGTCCCGAAGCATATCGCGGACAAAGTCTCCGCAGGGCGTATCATCCTTCTCATATTTTCTTGCCCAGCGGAAGAACGGACTGGGATTGTCATTGATTTCCTGCGTAAGGCAGATGCGGTACCTCCAGTTCAGTTCCCTTGCATTCACCGGGCGATACCCTGCAAGAAGCATGGCATCCTTGAATTCGTTATTTGTTAGATAGATATCTGTGTCTCGCTCGAGAATGTGCTTTAATCCATAACTCGTGCGTCCAAGGAGCACACTTTCGCTCGCGCGGATATTCCTTCTGATCCAGTCCTCAACGATTGTAATTGTCTCATCATCACGGTCTGTGATAAGCGCCTCGTCAACAGATCTGTTTTCATTCGTGTATGGCCTTCCATTCCTGATCATTTCACTCTTTCTCCTTTTCGAGTTTGTCCCGTCCACCATTTGTCCATAGAGTTTGTCCAGCACGAAAACCCTTGTGCTGACTGCATTTTTGGCATCTTGGTGGACAGGGTGACCAAAAAATTCTCTTACGTGCGAAAAACGCGTATTTACGTGTATACGGGCATGGACGCAACTCCTAAAATCATTATTTTCAATACATATATATATATTTCTTGTCCTCTTGTCCCATAGGAGCCTGAAACCATTGTGCCGACTGCATTTCCGGGCAGTGGACAGCTTTTGGACATGACGCGGACAGCCTAATCTGTCCTTGTATAGATGCGCTGCCGTCCGTAGATGGGGAGTATCTGACGTTCTCCGTTTTTCTCCCAGTTCTTCAGCCTTTTCATAATGGCTGAGATGGCATAGCTGTCCTTCGGTTGGATATCCTCCTTGGGTTTGCCGAAACACTCGCACCAGATCTCGATGTTTGAAACCGTAGTGCGTCTGCTGACACCTCCCGGTCTGGTAGGATCTGAAGGGTCCCGGAAATAGTCTCTGCGGCGGTGTATATCCATGTCGTTCCAGGTATCGGGAAGAAGCATATCAAGGTACTCAAGTACAATGCCTTCACGCTCGTCCTGCTCCATGGCCTCCCGCTGCTCCTGCTGCGCATATGCTTCAAGAGCCGGGTCCAGATACAGCTTTTCACCCGCCCCGGCAAGAAGGATCACCTCCGCCCAGATCTGCTGGACGAGTTTACTGCTCATATCCCAGGGCTTGTACTTTCCCTCCCCGGTGACTGTCACGTTCCAAAAGCGGCGGTTTCCAGTGATATCCCGGAGATAGCCGTTCTCCGAATTTGTGGTTCCGAAAAACACGCACTGCCTTGGATGGGGCGTTACCCGTCTGCCGAAAGAGGCGCGGTATTTATCATCCCGCCGGGAAATGAAGGCTTTCACCTTATCAAGGTCCGCCTTCTTCATTCCGGCAAGCTCCCCGATCTCGTGGATCCAGTATCCCTGCAGCTTTTCCGCAGCGGTCTTATCGTTCATGTCCGAAAGCGTCAGGCTGTCGGAAAACCACTCCATGCCCAGATTGGCAATGAAGGTCGATTTACCGATTCCCTGTGCGCCGTTGAAAACAGGAAGGAAGTCAAACTTGATCCCAGGATGGTAGACCCGCATATATGCTGCGCAGAGCGTCTTCCTGCAGACAGCGCGGATATAGTCGTTGTCTTCAGCGCCAAGGTAGTCGATAAAAAGCGTATCGACTCTTCTTACACCATCCCAGGGAGGAAGCGCCTCAAAGTACTGCCTGATGGGGTGATATGACCTGTCATCCGTTACCTTGGCCACCGCAATGTCGTAGTTTCGCTGGGAGAAGCTGCCGTAGTGATCATCGATATAGCTTACAAGCTGAGCATCGTCTGCATCCCTCCAGAACTTCCCCGGATGCTTCCAGGGTAGCTCGCCGATAATCTCCATCCCATCAGCCAGCTGGTTAAAAACAATGTTTTTCAGATACGGATCGTTCTGGAGAATCAGCTTTGCATTGTGAAGCGAATTCTCAAGAATTGCCCCTTTAGAGGTATAGCGCAGCTTCTTCTTCCACCCATCGTCCCCACTTTCCGAAAAGTCATCCTCCGCCTGCCGGAGCCGCTCATTGGCGGCAGCCAGTTTTACCTCCTCCTGCTGCATGGCAAAGTCGCACATGTCGCGGAAGGAAACCTTCTCGTCTGCATCAGAGAACTTATGAATGCGGACGAGATCAAAGGCATTGCAGAGTTTGAGGTATGCAGGATCCTTGGCATGATGGCTGTAGACGAACTTATCGTCCTTGATTTCTACCCCTGCAATGCTGCGAGACTCAATCAAATGCCAGCGGTTAGGATTATCTGTCGGCTCGTAAACATCGGAAAGAAAGGTCTCCAGAGCTTTTGTAATCGGGTAGTAGACTCTGTTGAACAAACCCACTACACCTTCCTTCGTCAGCGGATCCTGTACCTTCTGTTTTGCGACCGTGTTTGCCTTGCTCTCCCGGGAAGAAGTCGGAAGCTGCGTGGGATCAGTCCATTCTGGATGTGCTGACAGAATGGCATCCGGATCGAGCCATCCTTTGTCCGTTTCCTTATACACATAGGTCCCGTTTTGCGGAGTAGAGGGCCAGTACATCAGTTGATTGGGCTGATAGCTGCACTCGTCAAAGAAGTCAATCCCAAGCTCCTGCGCCACATAGCGGGACACTGCCACAAACTCCTCGGATGTTACGTCGCGGGTCATAGGGATGACGATCCGGACACGGGGCAGATCGTCCGTACTGCTATGGGTCGAGTAAAGAGCAGAGGAGTACAGCATAATTGCATCGTAGTTATCAAGGAAGGCCTTATCGATGCGGTCGCCGTCCAGGGCAATCATGGAACGAACCTCCACGGTGTCGATCTTGCGGCGGCCGCCTTTCAGCGTGCCGCCCACAAAACCGCCATGGTCCTTTGCAGCATCCCTCTGTGCCTTGGACATCTTGGCATACTCCTCCACGGACTCTGTTGTGCGTATCGTGGTCTTTAGCCTCGCTTTCAGGTCATCGAACTTAATTCTCTTATTGACCCATTTGCGCGCTTGCCTGCTGTTGCCGTAGGCAATGGGAAGATTTCTCATATCTCCTCAACCTCCTCGAAATCGACGTTGAAGTAGCGCACCGGCTGTCTGCGGCGTTTCGCTGTCTCGATTTCAATGCTCATCCCCTCGGATATCACATCGCCCAGAACCCATAGCTCCTGACACTTGCCTTGAAGTACGAGATCCATGAAAATAGCAAGTCCTCGTTCCTCCGGGTCGTCATCATCGAGAAACTGAGGGAACATAAGATGCGGCGCAAGAGGAATCTGCCCTTGCTCCAAAGCGAAGCGGCAAAACTGCCGAGTTCGTTCTGTGTTCCCTTCTACATCCCCGGAATACGGGGAGCAGATATAGACGAGCGGCCGGAACTGCTTCTCAGGTGTTTCGGTTTTCATTTGCTTGACCTCCCTTTTTAGATTTGCCGAGGCTATACCTCTAACAGGTAGCCTCGGCAAGAGGTCAAAACTGACGGTCTTCATATTTTTCTCTCAACTTTTTTTCAGCCCGGCGAAGCCAGTGCGTGACAGTAGAGGGATCCACACCGATAGAAGCGGCATGCTCCTTGGTCGGGATTTCATCCATATGGACCGCAATGAACGCATCCGCCCACTTGGGCTTATTCTTCAACACCTGACGAACCCAGCAGCAGATGGCTTCATAGCTTTCTGCCTCCTCACGAGCCAGCTCGTCCTTGCGAAAGATCCGGTCATCGAAGACTTCATCCATCAGCGGCTCAGAAGAGTCGACATCTTCTTCTGTATCATCTTTGCCAGGCATTGCCTTTGAGAAGCCAATGTGGCGGTTGTGCTTATGCCAGCAGTTGTATTCGGGCTTGTTGTAACGCTCATCGAAGGCTTCCTGGATCAGCTTCTCGAGTTCTTCACAGGTGAGTTCTTCGCTGCTCTCCAACTCAAGACTGAACCACAGTTCCTCGATTTCCTTTTCACCCAGCTCGATTGACTGGTAAGTGTCTTCATAACGGATTTTCAGTTTCATTTTTGTGTTCCTTTCCGTCCGGGGCAAGGTACGGTGGGACACAAAGAGAGCCTGCGGTGAAGATGACCACGGGCTCCAATAGCCGAAAAAGGCGCAGGAAACTAACGGTGGGGGCATCCTCACTTCAATCACTGCCTTTATCGCAGTGATATAAGTTCTCTATGCGTCCCATCGTCCTAATGGCCATCTCGGACAATTGAGATTATTTATTTGGGCTTTGAGCGCCCGGCTGACAGCGCGGCATCCGTGCCGTCAGCTCGACGTTCAAACATGCATAAGATTGATTGGAGGAGGATCTGCGTCAGCGATTACCCGTCCTCGTCAATTTGCATCAAATCACCGAAGACCTCTGCGTAATAAGCGGGGCTGAGATTCTCAAAGCAGGTCGCGTCGTATCGTCTGAATACCGACACCCCTACTTCGTTGCCATACATCGATGCCACACTTTCGGCAGTGTTCTGAATATTTATTTCCCAATCGGTTCTCGTCATCTTGCTACCTCCGAATGTTTATTTCGTATTTGATGAGTGAATTTTCACATTCACAGAAACGTATTCTGTAAAAGGGGTAGTATTTTTCACACTTTTGTGTTATAGCTGTGTTATACTGGATAGAGTGTAGATTTCGGTTTTTTCCCCATTACCGCCTTCGCCTCATCTACAACTAAAAACCTAAAGTAGATAAGGTTCCTGTCAACATCACAAAACAGCTCATTGAAGTTACTAAGGCGGTGTAAGGTTACTAATTTTGAAGGAGGTTATAGAGATGACCCCAAATCCGGTGCCACACCTTTGCGGAGGTATTCTCTTCGATCTACTGCTCGAAGCAAGAAAGCCGCGCCAGAAGGCGAGAAATAAGCTAAACGGCGGATCAGACGGTTTAACGATTCCCGGTGTTTACGCTGGACTTGTCTACATAGTCACAGGGGAAGACTTCTCTTCGGATGCAGGGACGACGTTGAACAAGTGTGCGACCAACTATAAAAAATGTGATGACAGCACCGGCGACTATGTTCCTTTTACTAAAGCAGCCACACGCTCCGCATTTCAAAATCTGTATCAAACAAATAAACCCTGCCTCCTCAAGCGGACAGCAGAGTTTATAGAAAGATATTTAAATAAAGACAAGTGCGTGTGGTTGGTTTCGGCTTTGATTGAAACAATGCAGAAAGATGCTTCAGTCGATGGCGAAACCTTAATAGCGGTCAGCCATTCCAATTGTACTCCCGTAAAACAGCTTCATGAAGCACAGCAAATTATGCTGTTGCCGTTTCTCTTGAGTGTTTTAAACTACGTCATGCGTAATTGTCCTGATTGCGAATCCGGCAAAACTACTTTTACTGACTGGTATTCTCAGGCAGGTTCTAACACCGAATGGAAATTCAATAGCGATATCGGGAGCGGGATTTCAGCAATAAACATTGATACAGACCTCTCCGTTCCTACTACAGACTCTTCTTTACCAAAACCTACTGATGCCGTGAAAGAGGAGCCAACTGATCGTGAAGTAATCGATAATGCAATATTAAACACCGGCAGAATAATAGCGGAGACTTTCGGAGCCGCTGAGCATCAGCTCGCCGAACAAATACGGCGGAATAATAAAAAGGCGGATTCTTCCAACGATGAGTCCGAAAATGCCGAGGCAGAGGTCGTGGATGGCGGGAATCCATCAGGTGCCGCGGCGGTGGATAAAAAAGTTGTGCATCAAACCATAGTCAATCAATATGGGGATCATCCCGTCCACATTGATTATGTTGAGAATTTGAAACTGTAACGGGAGGTGGTGCGTATGGCAAATGAAATACAAAAGGGATCTGTTCCGGCAATCCCGTCTGCCGGTACGCCAATTACTCAAGTGAATCAGTATGGGGACCGTTCGGTTCATGCGGATCATG